>NC_011772.1:85000-235000 GCF_000021305.1 Bacillus cereus G9842 | reverse complement strand
ACTTTATGTAAAAATGGCATTCCGAAGTATTGTAGCGATACTTCTTCCACTAGCCGTTGAATTTCTTTCTCGTCCATTCTCATTCCTCCTAAACAAAAAAATATTTTTACACTTTTCACGCTTCTTATACATATATTAAATAGTACATATACCCATCCTCATTCAAGACGCGTGGTTTCTAAAAACACAACATGAATAGAAATCCACTCACCAACCTCTCATTAATAGTACTTTAGATTTTTGAGAGTAGGATTAAACAAGGAGGGATTCCTATGCCTACGTGGCTAAAAAAACAGATGCAACGTGCATATTTCGAAAAAAACCGGTATCAAATTAAATTGCTAAATGAATGCTGGTTTTATTATAGCAAAATACATCAAAACTCATGATCCATTACACTTTTTATTCTATAAAAAAAGAGCAGTTTTATCTGCTCTCTTCTCTTACTATTCAATCGGCAACATAGATAGTGCAACGCGTCCTTTTTTTGTATCAATATCATCTACCCATACTTTTACAATTTGTCCTACTGATACAACATCTAACGGATGCTTTACAAACTGTTTGCTAAGCTTAGAAATATGCACTAAACCATCTTGCTTTACGCCAACATCAACAAAAGCACCAAAATCAACAACGTTACGCACTGTTCCTTCTAGTTCCATACCACGTTTTAAATCTTCTAATTTCAAAATCCCTTTTTTCAGAAGTGGTTTAGGCAACTCATCCCTCATATCTCGTTCTGGACTAATGAGTGCATCTATAATATCAACTAACGTCGGCTCCCCAACTCCCGTTTCTTGAGACAACTTAGAAATCTCTACTTCTTCCAATCTCTTTTGTAATTGCGGTTGTCCTACGTCATCTATCGATAACCCTAAACTCTTCAATAACAATTCAACATTTTTATATTGTTCAGGATGAATACCTGTCCGATCTAATGGATTCGCTCCTTCTAATATACGCAAGAAACCTATACATTGTTCGTACGTCTTTGCACCTAAACGTGGGATTTTCTTTAATTCCGTGCGCTTTGTGAATTTCCCATCCTCTTCTCTCTTTGCCACAATATTTTTCGCAACAGTTTTCGATAAACCTGAAACATATTGTAACAATGCAACCGAAGCCGTATTTACATTAACCCCAACTTGGTTCACAGCTGTCTCTACTACAAATGTTAATGACTCATTCAATCTCTTTTGAGATACATCATGTTGGTATTGTCCAACTCCAACTGATTTAGGATCAATTTTCACAAGTTCAGCCAGTGGATCTTGCAGACGTCTTCCAATAGAAACAGCACTTCTCTCTTCAACTTGTAAATTTGGGAATTCTTCACGAGCTAAATCAGAAGCTGAATATACACTAGCACCCGCTTCATTTACAATAATATAAAAGACTTCCTGTTTCACACTTTGCAATACATCTACTATAAATTCCTCTGTTTCTCTAGATGCTGTCCCATTACCAATTGCAATCATTTCAACTTGATATTTATCTATAATAGAAAGAACTTTCGTTTTTGCGTCATCATATTTACGAACAGGCGGATGCGGATAAATAACATCAATATGTAGTACTTTCCCCGTATCATCTACTACAGATAATTTACAACCAGTTCTATATGCCGGGTCTACCGCTAGCACGACTTTCCCTTTCATCGGAGGTTGTAATAATAAGTTACGTAAGTTCTCAGAGAAAATATGTATCGCTTGTTCTTCAGCTGTTTCTGTTAATTCTTTACGAATTTCTCTTTCAATTGAAGATTGAATTAATCGTTTATAACCATCTTCAATCGCTAATTGTACATAATGCGCACTTTTAGAATCGTTATCACGAATTACTTTCTTATTTAAGAAATTTAATATCTCATCTACTGGTGGGACAACAGAAACTCTCAATATATCTTCTTTCTCACCGCGATTCATTGCTAATACACGATGTGGTACTACTTTTTGCAATGGTTCTTCATAACTGTAATACATTTCATATATATTCTTTTCATCTTTTTCTTCACCTTTTACAGACGAAGACATAATACCTTTTCTAAAAGTAATATTTCGAATCCAACTACGATACGTAGCTTCATCTGAAATCATTTCTGCAATAATGTCTTGTGCACCTTGTAAAGCTTCTTCTGCAGATTGCACTTCTTTCTCTGCATTAATAAATTCCACTGCCTTTTTAGCCGAATCTTCTTTCTTATATAACAATAACCATTCAGCTAACGGTTCTAACCCTTTTTCTTTTGCAATCGTTGCTTTCGTTCTTCTTTTCTCTTTATATGGACGATATAAATCTTCTACTTCCTGCAACTTTGTAGCTTTAACAATTTGCAGCCTTAGCTCTCCTGTCAGTTTTCCCTTCTCACCAATAAGACGAATAACTTCTTCCTTCCTATCTTCAAGTTGCATCATATATTGCCATCTCTCTAAAATCGCACGAATTTGCACCTCATCTAAAGAGCCTGTCCATTCTTTTCGGTAACGAGCAATAAATGGAACTGTGTTACCTTCTTCTGTTAATTGAATAACATGACGAACTTGCTTTTCGCTAAAGCCTAATTCTTTCACTAACATTTTCATTAACGCTTGTCGATTATCTACCATTTCCATATACAACCGTAACCTCCTCTATAATAAAAAAAGTTGCCCTTCAAAGAGAGCAACTTAAACTGCCGATTTAAAAATCTATTAGTCCTAAACTAATTTGTAACGCTTCATCTACACGACTCATCATCACTTCATCTAAATGAGTGATTTTGTCCGTTAAGCGTTGCTTATCGATTGTTCGAATCTGCTCAAGTAAAATAACAGAATCTCTCTCAAAACCATACTTTTTCGCATCAATTTCCACATGAGTGGGTAATTTCGCTTTTTGAATCTGTGCAGTAATAGCCGCTACAATCACCGTTGGACTAAAACGATTTCCGATGTCATTTTGAATGACAAGAACCGGACGAACGCCTCCTTGCTCAGAACCAACAACTGGGGAAAGGTCTGCAAAATACACGTCGCCGCGTTTTACAATCAAAATATTACCCCCCGCTAACTAAGCGTTCTACTGTATGAGCTGCTTCATACTCCGCTAAGAAAGCTTCAGATGCAATACCAAGATTAATTTTTCCCATTTCAATATACCCACGTCGCATTGATTCATGTTGGTAGCGTTTCTTCGTCTTATGTTGACGCAATAACAATTGTGTTGCCTGGCAAATTAGTTCATGGCGATTCTTATTCTCTTGTTTTCCAATTCCGTCCAATTCCGTTACCATTTGCTTTGGCAACCGAACCACGATTTCAGTAGTTACACTTGATTCGGACACAAAAATACACCTCCACCGTCAACTACACACCCAAATATATATATATGACACCTATTGTAATAATACCATTGTATGGAGCCTGTTGCAAAGACTTCCTTATTCCTTGCTTATGTTTTCCAATTCACAAACAAAACATTCATCTTCTTAAATTTTTTATCTCATAACTAACTAAAAACAATAGAACTCCTCTTCAAAACTTACGTGTAACTTATATAAAAAATGATTATAAGTAAAAAGCTTCTCATCAAAAAGAGCTTATTATCCAGCAATGAACAGTCACTCCAATGACAAGAAGCAATCATGCTACCTTCTATATATTGTTCAAGTAATTAATTATCTCTACAACCTTACCATTCCGTATAAATATTCTTGGCACACGGAAACTGATCGTTGCAATAATTTCATAATTAATAGTCCCTGAATATTCCGCAACCTCTGTAGCGCTAATATACTCATCTCCCTGCCTTCCAATAAGCGTAACTTTCGTACCAAGCGGCACTTCACAAGGAAGATGAATCATGAACTGATCCATTGTTACTCGCCCTACAATCGGTACCCTTTTACCATTTATAAGCACTTCAAATCCTTGTAATCTTCTAAGCCATCCATCTGCATAACCAATCGCTACAGTCGCGATCCATTCTTCAGTTTTCGTTCGATAAGTGACGTTATAACTAATTCCATCACCTTTAATCACCTGTTTAATATGAGCTACTTTCGTATGCAGTGATAGCGCCGGTTCTAATTCAAATGGTAAAAAAGGACGTATTTCTACAGAAGGAGATAATCCATACATTGCAATCCCAATTCGCACTGCATTAAATGTAATCCCTTGAAAACGTAACGTGGCAGCACTATTAGCTGTATGGACAAACTTAGGATCCACTCCGAATTCTTTCAACCAACTTAACTGCTCTAAGAACGTGTTATATTGCTTATCAAAATACGAAGTCTCAACCTCATCTGCCGTTGCAAAATGCGTGTATACTCCTTCTAACTCTAAAAACGGTGCACCTTCTAAACTCCTTAAAAATTCTTTCAGCTCTTTTCTTTCACGTATTCCAATTCTCCCCATACCACTATCAAAATTAATATGAAATTTCATTACAGATGAACCATCCCAAAGTTTAATTGCTTCGTCCACCCATTCTTTTTGAAAAACAGTTAGCGCTACATCATTTTCAGCAGCTACATTTACATCACGCGGCGGCGAGGGACCTAACACTAAAATCGGCACAGTAATACCGGCCCTCCGAAGCACTAGAGCTTCATCTAAAAAAGCAACAGCTAACCTTGTTGCACCCGCTTCTAATGCCGTTTTAGCAACCGGTACATAATCGTGCCCATATGCGTTCGCTTTAACTACAGCAAAAATCTCTACATCACTTGGGATGAACTCTTTAATATGTGTAACGTTGTTATAAATGGCATCTAAATCCACTTCCACCCACGTGTCACGATAAAATGGTGCTTCTTCCATAAATACACTTCCTTATACACGATATGCGAAGCTTATTCTTTTATATGCTTCTTTTATGAAATCCACCTTCAAACTAAGAAAAGACGTGGTGCACATATATCACCACGTCTAAGAAGTTTACTTCACCTGCTTCGCTGTAACTGAACGAGCAACCATTAACAGCTCCTTCGGCTCTAAACCTTTAGACACGAGCATATATTCTACTCCGTTATGCGACCACGTTACAGAGTCTTTCGTCAACGCACCAATCGTAAACCCAAGATCAACCGGTTCTCCACTTACACTTACCGCTGATGAAGCCTCTGCAACTTTTGCCTTTTCTTGTATTAAAGTAAAGGATTTCTTATTTCCAGTGTATGTGAGTATCGCACGCTTGCCACTGTCTGTCTTCAACTCTTTTTCATCTTGCAGAGTCATACCTTGTGGTGTATCAAGCGGATACAAAGTAGCAAACGGTTTGTCTTCTTTCGCTGTTGTTTGAACATCTACCTGCGCTCTAGACATATTTTGTTTCGTATCAAATGCACCTTTATCAAATTTCGCATCGAATTTTACCTTAGAGAAATCTACTTTTACAAGAACATTTTGATCATTATCCATTAACTTCACTGAAACTGGAGTCAAATCGCTCTTCTTCAGTGTAATCTCTTGTTTCGGCAACATATTTTGATGTTGATAGTTTGTTTTTGTTTTAAAAATATAATACTTATCTGTTTTCTCGAAAGTAAGGTTTTTCTTATCCTGCAAAATATCTCTTACAAGTGATTCATATAAATAAGCCTGGCTGCTATTTTGCGGCCAATCACTTTGAAAACGGAAGCTCTTATTAAGTGCTGGCGTTAATACAAATACACCTTCTTCATTTCTTAAAATAATTTGGCTCTGATCTTTTTTTGCATTCTTTAAATTCACACGATAAAAAGACGGTTCCTTATGCCAAATTTCTACGTTATACTCCTGAGGCTCATTTCCTGTTTTAATAGATAATTTCGCTTCAGCTTGATAACTTTTCATCCCTTTTACTTTCGCTTCTAAATCTTTCACGACATCATCTTGTTTCTTTTCCACACAACCCGCCAATACAAAAACGGTCAACAAACCGACAAGAACTAAAAACAGACGCCTTTTCATCACTTCAGCCCCTTTGCCCCTATAAATGAATGGAAGATGTACCTTCCTTATCGCTACCTCAAATATATGAGACAAAGATATAAAATATGCAGACTAGCGTGACGAGCTTTCTAAAACAACTTGAGCAACAGCAAATTCCTTACTATGACTAATTGATAAATGAACAACATACTCTGTACTTGTAATCAGAATCGGCTTACCTCTTTCATCATTTTTCACTTCAATATCTAAAAAGCTCACTTCTTTCCCGATACCAGTACCTACAGCTTTTGAATATGCCTCTTTCGCTGCAAATCTTCCAGCTACAAACTCTGTAAGGCGACTTCCTTTCAGCTCCATAGCAACATTACGTTCATTTTTCGTTAAAATACGTTCCATAAATTTAAGCTTTCCATCTAGCATTTTTTCAATACGATTTAATTCAATAATATCGATTCCAATCCCTATAATCATTTCAAAATCCCCTTCTTCTATTTAACTTTCTTCTTTCATATTGATAAGAATAACAGAGAATCTTTCTGATGCAAAAGGGGTGATAGTAACCGTATGCTAATAAGATCCACTCAGATTTCTTTACAATCGACTATTCTCACCTTACTTCTTATTCACTTAGTCCTGATGATATTAGGCGACTTTTTCCTCTTCCCACTGGCAGCCTCTAATGAATATATCGCTAAAGGAGAATGGTGGCGTGTCATAACTTCCCTTCTGGTACACGTAGACTTACAACATTTTCTTTCTAATAGTATTTTTTTGTTTGCACTTGGTTCTTCTATCGAAAAGCAACTCGGACACTTTTCTTTTTTTATTCTATTTTTTATTTCTGGAATTTTTGGAAATATTTCTTCTTATATTATTATGCCACCTGAATATATTCACGCAGGTGCATCAGGTGGGATTTTCGGACTATTAGGCGCACAATTATTTTTATTGTACAATCGTTACCGCTCTTCACAACCAAAAGAAATTGCCATTTTCTCAATTATGATACTTCTATTACTGCTATTTACTTTCTTTAACCCTTCCGCCAATCCGATCAGTCATTTAACAGGTTTAATAACCGGCGGCATTTTAACTCCTTTTTTAACCAAAAAAAACGATGGTGCAAAGCTTATTTAATATAAAAGCTTGCACCATCGATAATTTCTACATCTACCTGTTCGCTTAAATCCCTCATTAATTGAAATAAAGACTCATCCTTCATCTTCGCCTCAATCATACAATCAATTTGCGGAACACTTCCCTTTATCCTTCTTAAAAAAGATAAAAATGCGTCTACATTAATATAATCTGCATGAGCTCTTGGATCTTTTCCCTCTCTAGGGCTAGAGATATGCATTTTAACTGGCAACAAAGATGTTTCCCACGTATGAACAACACGTGCCCAATCTTCATACCAATCTTCTTGCTCATTATTCATCATATGGTGATGCAAATCAAACACGACGGGAATATCTAATTTTTCTCCTAAATATAATGTTTCCTCTAACGTAAAAGTTGTATCATCATTTTCTAATATAATCATTTCTTGAATACCCCTTGGGACATTAGACCAATTCTCTATAAAACGCTCTAATGCAAGTTCTTTATCTTTATACCCTCCTCCAACATGTAGTACACATCGTTGCTTATGTTCAATCCCCATGCCTTTTAATAATTTTTTGTGCATCTGCAATGTCTTTACAGATTGTTTGAAAACACTCTCCTCAGGTGAATTTAGTACAACAAAATGATCTGGATGAAAATCAATTCGCATATTCATATGAATTGCATATTCACCTAATTCTTTCAATTTTTCTTTTAAAGGACGAATATAGTTCCACTCTAACAATTCCTCATGATTCGCTAAAGGAATGAGCTTAGAACTAAGCCGAAAGAAAGATATGTCATGTCCCTTATTATGCTTTAATAAACGCAAACAATTTTCCAAATTGGAATTAGCAATTCTTTCAAGTTTACGAATTGCAGCATCACGATCATCTATTTTCTGAAACTGTGCGTACGTCATCGTTTGAGATGGGGATGCATTCTTCAAATGCACACTCATCGCAACGTAACCAAGCCTTACAAGCATATAACAGCCCCTTTTCTATCATAACTACTATGTAGTATGCACAATTACAGAAATAAAAAAAGAGAATGCCCGCAAAGGGCATTCTCTTTTTTTATTAAGCTTGTGGACGGCTATGATGTTTTCTTTCGCCGCGTCCATTTGAAGATCCTGGGCGACCTTGACCTTCACCTCTACGACCACGACTACCACCATCACGATTACGATCACGGTTTCCATCACGATTGCGATCACGGTTTCCGTCACGATTACGTCCATCACGGTTACGACCATCGCCACCACCGCGTCCATCACGACTACGATTACGGTTACCATCACGGTATCCGCCTCCGTTACCGCCACGTTTTTTAGAACCGCCACCTCTTGAAACAACTGGTGGTTCTGATGTTAAAGCAATCGGAGTTGTATCCGGCTCTTTAGTCATCATTTTTAAAGCAGCAGCTACTACTGTTACAGAGTCATTCTCTTCTAACATTTCTTCTGCAATACGCTTGTAGTATGATAAGTTCTCATTTTGAATCGTGCTTTGAAGTTTTTCAGCGATTAAACGTTGTTGACCTTCTAATGCCTCATCAAGTGTCGGTGCTTCCATGCGATCAACTTTACGTTTTGTTGTACGCTCGATATTTTTTAATTGTCCTGATTCACGTGGTGTTACAAATAACATTGCAATACCTTTTTTACCTGCACGGCCAGTACGACCGATACGGTGAACGTATGATTCTGGATCTTGTGGGATATCGAAGTTGTATACGTGTGTTACGCCTGAAATATCAAGACCACGTGCAGCAACGTCTGTTGCAACAAGAACTTCAATAGCACCTTCTTTAAATTTACGTAATACAGACATACGTTTCGCCTGTGTTAAGTCACCATGAATACCTTCTGCTGCATAACCACGTAAGTTTAATGCTTCTGATAATTCATCAACACGACGCTTTGTACGACCGAATACGATCGCAAGCTCTGGAGATTGAATATCTAGTAAGCGTGTTAACACGTCAAACTTTTTCTTTTCTTGCACTTCTAAATAGAACTGCTGAATGTTTGGCATTGTTACTTCTTTTGCTTTTACTTTAATGTGTTGAGGCTCAGTCATGAAACGCTCAGCAATACGACGGATTGGATCTGGCATTGTCGCTGAGAATAATAATGTTTGATGTGTTTCTGGCACATCTGTTAAAATCGCTTCAATATCTTCAATGAAGCCCATGTTTAACATTTCATCCGCTTCATCAAGAACAACAGTCTCTACGTTTTGTAAGCGAAGTGTTTTACGGTTAATATGATCTAAAATACGACCCGGCGTACCAACAATAATGTGTGGGTGTTTTTTTAGAGCACGAATTTGGCGGTTAATATCTTGACCACCATAAATTGGTAGAATACGAACACGTTTATGTTTACCAATTTTGTATAGCTCTTCTCCAACTTGAATTGCTAATTCACGCGTTGGCGCGATAACAATACCTTGAACTGCTTCTTTATTTGTATCCACTTTATCTAATAGTGGTAATCCGAATGCTGCTGTTTTCCCTGTACCTGTTTGCGCTTGCCCAATAATATCCTTACCTTGCAATGCATGTGGAATTGTTTCAGCTTGAATCGGCGTAGCCTCTTCAAAGCCCATACTTTCAACCGATTGCAGTAAAGACTCACTTAATCCTAATTCTCGAAATGTTGTCAATGTTACTTCTCCTTTTCTATCCTATACTTATCATTTAAAAAAAGGCGTTTTCCGAATTTGCGGAAAAGCCCTTTTCCTGAATGCTCACGTATATAACCGGGCGTATATTCTTCACGAAAATACTTCTAAACGTTATTACACTTTATCAATTATAAGTTTTGTATGTGTAAAAAGCAAACCCAACTGTTACCTTATTTTATATTAAGGGCCTTTTTCTTTACTTTTATTTTTTTATCATTTACTGTAAGCGCTTATTATAAGTTTCTTCTATTTTCGTGACTATCATCCCTATTTATATACACCAATTATTTCAACATCGTAATTACTTCTTCTAATTTCATACCGCGAGATGCTTTTATTAATACAACATCTTTGGCATCGACTACCGCTTGTAAATCTCTTACTAACTCTTCTTTATTATCATACGCCTTTACACGTTCATTAGGGAAATTAATTTTCGCTCCTTCAGCAATTTGAGCTCCTAATCTACCGTATGTGAATACATGTGCGATTTTTGCTGGATCGATTAATTTACCTACCTCATAATGGAACTGCACTTCTTGATTTCCAAGTTCTAACATATCACCGAGCACAACGATTTTTTTAGTAAATCCATCTAAACCATTCATTAAATGGAATGCTGCCTCCATAGCCGTCGGACTTGCATTATAAGCATCGTTGATAATTGTTAATCCACTATCCGTTTTTACAATCTCCATACGCATGCCCGTCATTTGAAGTGTTACTAAACCTTGTTTCATTTCTTCCCACGTCACCCCAAAATGTGTCGCAATTGCCATTGAAGCAAGTGTATTGTACACATTATGTTTTCCTAACACCGGTAGGTAGAATGAAATATTTTCATCTCTATTCATTTTAAAATGTGTCCCAGTTGCCTGTAATGTTACAGTTGTTGGATAGTAATCGTTGGCTCTTGCATCACCAAACGTAACTGTTTCTGCTGCTAAATTCATTTCAGGAACACGATTCGTTAATAACGGCTCATCTCCATTATATACGAACACGCCACCTTCTTGTAACCCTGTAACAATTTCTAATTTCGCTTCAGCAATTGCCTCACGAGATCCTAAATCCATTAAATGTGCCTCACCAATATTCGTAATGATAGCTGCATTAGGACGAGCTAACTTAGATAAAAATTCAATCTCTCCTCGGCTTGACATACCCATTTCTAATACAGCTACTTCTGTATTTTCTTCTAAGTTTAAAATAGTGAGAGGTAACCCAATATGGTTATTGAAATTTCCTTCTGTTTTTTGAACTTTGAACTTAGTCGCGAGAATACTTGTCACAATATCTTTCGTGGATGTTTTACCGTTACTACCTGTCACACCAACAACTTTAACATCCAATTGATCGCGATAGTTTTTCGCTAACATTTGCAGTGCAGATAGCGTATCTTCTACAAAAATAACCGGAAGATTCTCGGGTGGATTTGCTACATCTTTCATCCATAATGTAGCTACAGCTCCATTTTCAACTGCTTTATCTACAAAAGCATGTCCATCGAAACGCTCCCCTTGAATCGGAACATATAAGTTTCCTTTTTCAATTTTTCTCGTATCAATAGACACGCCTTGAATAATAGTTCCCTCATATTGCTCTGCTAATCCAGTACCATTTACCATCTGTTCTACTTGCTTTAACATTCGCTTTATCATATAGAAACGCTCCTTACATAGAGGAAGCACTATTCCTACGAATAGTGCTTCCTCCTTTTTTTGTTAGATTGTATATTTAATTTTTTGTTTTTCTTCGTGACGTTCAATCGCTAAACGAATTAGCTCTTCGATTAACTCTGGATACGGTAACCCAGTATGTTGCCATAATAGAGGGAACATACTAAACGGTGTAAATCCTGGCATAGTGTTTACTTCGTTAATATACACTTCTCCGTCTTTCGTTAAGAAGAAATCAGCTCGCGTTAAGCCTGCACCATCTAATGATTGGAACGCAATAATTGCATCACGCTTAATCACATCAGATTCTTCTTCTGTCATTTCAGCTGGAATAATTAACGCCGTATCACCATCGATATATTTCGACTTATAATCATAGAAGTCCTTTTTCGGAACGATTTCACCTACAACTGAACATTTCGGCTCATCATTACCTAGTACCCCCACTTCTACTTCACGACCTACAATATTTTCTTCTACAATAATTTTGCGATCAAATTGGAATGCCTCTACAAATGCATTCTCAAGTTCTTCACGATTTTTACACTTATTAATACCAACACTTGAACCAAGGTTTGCTGGTTTTACGAAACAAGGATATCCTAACTTATCTTCTACTTTAGAATAAGCTTCCTCACGATCTTTTTCCCATGCACTGCGAATGAAAGACGCATATTTTGCTTGTGTTAAACCAGCCTCTGCAAAGATGTTTTTCATAACAACTTTATCCATACCAGCAGATGATGCTAGAACACCATTTCCCACATAAGGAATATTCATCAATTCTAATAGTCCTTGAACCGTTCCATCTTCACCGTTTGGTCCATGTAGTAATGGGAAAATAACGTCAATAGCGTTTTCCTCAGAAGCTGCAGATGGAATAATCTCTGTACTTAATGATAACGGAGAAATCGCATTTTCTGCACTACTCATTTTTAAAGCTTCAACATCTGTTACTTCGCCTTCAATACGCTCACCACGTACCCATTGACCTTGTTCTGTAATATAAATTGGATGAATCTCGAATTTATCTTGATTTAACGCTTTAATAGCAGCAAGAGCCGTCTGTAACGAAACTTGATGCTCAGCTGATTTTCCACCATATAATAAACCTAATTTAATTTTTGTCACTGAAATCACCCTAACCAATTGTTTTCATTTTTCTATTTTAGCACTTTTTATAAAAATAGGTAGTTCCTATTTGAAATAAAATGTAACTTCCACAAATAATTAAATGACACCACTTATTGGTTTTCTACACTTTTTCTATTCCACTACTATACAAAGGTGAATTTTAAAATGAAATGGTAATCCTATCTAGTTATGTACCTAAAATATGTAGAAATCCCCTTTTTTGTGTATGTCACCTATTTACTAAGAAGATTGTTTGGTTAGTGTATCTTTTTGCCTTTGCTCAACAAGGCGATCTAAAGAAATATATACAATACCTGCAACTACACATCCTACAGCTAAAATTGTAAATAGAAAGTGGCCAAGTAATCGATCTAATAAAAAGCCTCCCAAAAGTGGACCAAATGCGCTTCCTGTAATCCACTGCAAACTTGCAGCGCCCATATAAGTCCCTCTCAAATGCTCAGGTGCCAAGTTTGCTACAAATGTCATTTGTACAGGCGACATAATCATCTCACCTAACGTATATATAGCATAAACGAACAGTAGTGTTATTAAAATAACTGTAGCATTTGTATTAAACTCTCCAAACCACTTCGGTAACCACCCTATAAAAAATAATCCAATCCCGAACAAACATGCACCATATAACATCGTCTTCCCGACTGGTTTATCCGTAGCCCATTTTGAAATTTGAAATTGGAATAAAACAACTAATAGTCCGTTTAACGCCATTAAATATGGATATGGATTATTCGTTCCAAAAATACGCTTCATTTCGTTATCAAAATGTAGTGGCAACATGCCTTCTGTTTGAGAAAACCCCATCGAAATGATAATACCTGCTAATAAGTAAATCATTAATACCTTATCTCGCATTACAATTTTCCAAACTGCCCCAGATTCCTTTTCTTTATGTTCTTCCTTATCTGTCCTCTTTGGCATCGTCTCTTGAATAAGAAGTAATACAAGTAACGCATAAAATAGCATTGTAGAAGAGGCAATAATAAACACAAGATTCTTTGACAACACAACTACTGATGCTCCCATTATCGGACCAATCGCAGCACCTATATTGTGTCCCATTCGTAATAAACCATATGCCTCTGTTCTTTTTTCTGGTGCCGTTACATCTGCGACCATAGCTGATGCAGCTGGATGAAATAAAGAATTACTCAATCCTAAAAAAATAGATAAAATTGCATATGGAATAAATCCTTCTATAAATAGAAAACCGAGCATTAATAATGCATTACTTGCCATAGAAAATATCATAATCGGTTTTCTTCCATATATGTCAGCAATTCTTCCTCCTATAAGTGATCCAAAGCTTGCAGCAATTGGAGAAAGCGCCATAATAACCCCAACTTCCAACAACGAATCTACCTTATCTTTTAAATATAATGCAAAAAAAGGCATTAACATCATCATTGCAATTCCATTTAACGTCTCTCCAATAAATCGAATCCATACGTTACGGTCCATCTCCCTTAACTCACGCCACGTATTTTTCATCATTTCACCCCTTTAGTTAGCCAACAATTATCTTATAATAAGTTCAGAAAAATGTAAATTTTCAAATAAAAAAATCCATTCTAACAGAATTAGAATGGATTTTTTTCGCTTATAAATTCGCAACATCTTCTTCTTTTTTACTATTATTTAAAGCACTATGTTTTCGGCTATATAAGAAGTAAACCGCTATACCAATAACCATCCATATCCCAAAACTAATCCATGCTGTCCCCGATAATTGAAGCATTAAGTATAAACAGAAAATCACTGTTAACGCTGGTAAAAACGGTACAAGCGGAGCCTTAAATGCCCTTGGTAAGTCTGGATGGGTTCTTCTCATTACAATTACCGCAACAGCTACGAGTGCAAATGCTGACAATGTCCCCATGTTTACAAGATGTGCTAAAACATTTAAATCTATTAATCCTGAAATCAGTGCCGCAATAATTCCCGTTGTCCATGTATTTAAAAATGGCGTTTTAAATTTCGGATGAACTTTAGCAAGACGCTTCGGCAGTAAACCATCTCGGCTCATCGCATAAGAAACACGAACTTGCCCATACATCATAACTAGCATTACTGTTGTAATTCCTGTAATTGCTCCTACTGAAATTACTCCAGCTAAGCCATCTTGTCCAATAAATTGAAGTGCAAAAGCAACTGGATCTGATATATTTAACTGTCCGTATGGAACAATTCCTGTCAAAATAAGCGAAACAACGATATAAAGAACTGTACAAATTAATAACGATGCAATAATACCAATTGGTAAATCACGTTGCGGACGTTTCACTTCTTCTGCCGCTGTTGAAACTGCATCAAATCCTATAAATGCGAAGAATACTGTAGCCGCTCCAGCCATTACACCATCTAAACCAAACGGCATAAAAGGCGTCCAGTTTTCAGGTTTCACATAATTAAAACCAGCAAAGATAAAAATAAGAACAACTGCTATTTTAATAAATACCATAATGTTATTTACTCGTGCACTTTCACGAACACCCCTAGATAAAAGAACTGTCATCACTAAAATAATTAGAACTGCAGGTAGATCAATTATTCCACCCTTCCCTGTACCAGGAGCCGAGGAGAGAATAGTCGGAATGTGAATTCCAAACCCCTTTAATAAAGATTGAAAATATGCAGACCAACCGTTTGCTACAGCAGATGTAGCAAGTAAATATTCAAGCATTAGATCCCAGCCAATTAAAAATGCGAATACTTCTCCCATCGTCGCGTATGTATACGTATACACACTGCCCGATACAGGAACTGAAGAAGCAAATTCAGCATAACAAAATGCAGCAAAGGCACAAGCTAGCGCGGCAATCGCAAATGATAATATAATAGCTGGCCCAGAATGTTTCGCTGCCACAACACCCGTTAGAACAAAAATACCAGTTCCAACAATTGCTCCGATTCCAAGCATAGTTAAATCTAGCGCGCCCAATGTTCTTGCTAACGTTTTTTGCTTACTTTCTTGCATTAACTTTGCAATTGGCTTCTTTTGAAAAATTTGCTTCATCTTTCACTCCTCCAAGTTTTAAATTTTCTGAAAATTTTTAATTCGCTTTTTTATTTTACTCATTACGCTTTTCCTAGTCAATACTTTTGTCGAAACAAGTAGAAATTCTTCTGAATATGCACTATCCTTATCATTCTTTCTATATATCTTTCGACAACTCTTTTTGGTATTATTATACATGTCGATTCCACAAAAAAAGGCATGCTCCCTTATTGAGAGCATGCTTTTTTTACTTATTTCACAGTATATGAACCTTGTTCAATCCAGCTATACATATACTTTTCATCTTCTGTTTCATGTGCTTGTTTTACAATACGAAGCGGACGGAATGTGTCTATCATAACAGCTAATTCAAGTGTCTCTTTCTTCCCTATACTTGCCTCTGTTTTCCCCGGATGCGGCCCATGGGGAATCCCGCTCGGATGAAGTGTAATAGAACCTTCTTCCACACCTTTGCGACTCATAAAGTTTCCTTCTACATAGTAAAGAACTTCATCACTATTAACATTACTATGATAATATGGTGCCGGAATTGACTCTGGATGATAATCGTATAAACGTGGTACGAAAGAGCAAATAACAAAATTATGCCCTTCAAATGTTTGATGTACTGGCGGCGGCTGATGAATGCGCCCTGTAATTGGTTCAAAATCCTCTACATTAAATACCCACGGATACAAATAGCCATCCCATCCAACAACATCTAACGGGTGGTGTCCTAAAACATGTTTGTGCATATAACCTCTTGATTTTGTCATTACGACAAAATCGCCTTTTTCATCATAGGTCTCTAATTTTTCTGGACCACGAAGATCTCTTTCACAAAACGGACTATGCTCTAACAATTGTCCGTATTCATTTCGATAACGACGCGGCGTTGTAATTTGGCTATTCGCCTCTACAACAAGAAACTTAGTCTCTCCTTCATCTGGAATAACACGATAAATCGTTCCAATTGGGATCGTTACATAGTCGCCTTTTCTATAGTGAATCGTTCCAAACATCGTTTCAATTTTCCCTGTTCCATAATGAACAAATAACATTTCGTCGCCATCACCATTACGATAGAAATAATCCATTTTTTCTGTTGGGCTCACTACTCCAATTAACAAATCTTCATTTCCAAGTATGAAATTTCGTCCACTTATTGCATCACCACTTTTTTTATTTTCTTTCGTTCGGAAGTGGCGATGAGAAAGAGCAACATCCTCTTCATACTGCAACTGACAAGAATGCGATAATGCAGAATGACCTACTTCTGTTGGCATATAGTGATGATACAAAATAGACTGCGTACCAGAAAAACCTTTTGTTCCCATTACCTGTTCACGATAAAGCGATCCATCTTTTTTACGAAATTGTACATGTCGTTTATGAGGTAGTTCTCCCATGTGACGATAAAACATGCCCATCACTCGCTTCCTTTTCTTTTTTGATCGTATTACGCAGTGTACCTAAACCAGTAATCGACAGCTCTACAACATCTCCATCTTGTAGCCACTCTTCTGTACCAAGTTCTAAAATACAGCCTGTTCCTACTGTCCCAGAACCAATCACATCTCCTGGATATAATGTAACGTCCTCTGAAGCACGTTCAATCATTTCAGCAAATGTATAGTAAATATCTTGGAAGTTTCCCTTTGATAATAGTTTTCCATTTACATGAGCAGTCATTTCTAAATCATATCGATCTCCATTACGATAAACATCTAATTCCTCTTTCGTAACAAGATGTGCTCCTAACGAAGTTGCAAAGTCCTTTCCTTTCGCTGGACCGAGACCTACTTTCATTTCTGTTGCTTGTAAGTCTCTCGCACTCCAGTCGTTCATAATACAATAACCAAAAATATATTCCTCTGCTTGCTCACGAGAAATATTTCGCCCTTCTTTTCCTATTACGCAAGCGATCTCCAACTCGTAATCAAGCTTTTTAGACTTTTTCGGACCAATTACAAAATCACCGGAACCAATTACAGCACGATGATTAGTAAAATAAAAAACCGGAATATCGTACCATTCAGGCACAACATCTAGTCCTCTTCGTCCGCGAGCTGTTTTTACATGTTGTTCAAATGCGTAAAAATCTCGAATACTACTCGGATTAGGAAGAGCAGCTGTCAATTGTACTTCTTCTAAAGCATATATACCCTTATTTGGATTCTTAACATTCCTCACTACTTCTACATACTCATCAGCTTTCTCTAAAAAAGCCATCATAGAAGAAGGGATTCTCCCTTCACTAGCAAGATTCATATCTATTACTTTGTCACCTTCAAGCCATCCAGCCCGTATTTCTTTTGAAGGAAGACGAAATGTAACAAATTTCATCCTGATTCCTCCTTATAAAAATGAAATTTCCACCAGCAAAGGGACTTTTGCTGGTGGATATAAATCTTATAAGTTTCCGCGACGCTCTTGTTCTCTTTCAATTGATTCGAATAACGCTTTAAAGTTTCCTTCACCAAATCCACGAGAACCTTTACGTTGAATGATTTCAATAAATAAAGTCGGGCGATCTACAATTGGTTTCGTAAAGATTTGTAGTAAGTAACCTTCATCATCACGATCTACTAAGATCTTTAATTCTTTTAGCTTATCAATTTCTTCATCGATTTTTCCAACTCGTGCAGTTAACTCATCATAATAAGTATCAGGTGTATCTAAAAACTCCACCCCATTTGCACGAAGCGCTTCAACTGTTTTAACAATATCACTTGTTAATAAAGCAAGATGCTGTACACCAGCTCCATTATAGAATTCTAGATACTCTTGAATTTGTGACTTTCTCTTTCCGTCTGCTGGTTCGTTAATCGGAAACTTAATACGGCTTCCATTCGTCATAACTTTCGACATTAACGCCGAATACTCTGTACTAATATCGTCATCATCAAAATGAATCATTTGTTTAAAGCCCATGACATTCTCGTAATAACTAACCCACTCTTCCATTTTTTCAACATTACCAACTACATGATCGACAGCAATTAAACCAGACTCTTCAAATGGAATATTAAACTCTACCTTTTGGAATCCTGGCATAAATGCCCCTTTATAATTTTTACGCTCTACAAGCGTATGAATTGTATCACCATACGTACCAATAACTGCTTTTTTCAATGTACCGTCCTCATCTGTTAATTCCTCTGGTGGAGCAATTGCGACGGCACCACGTTTCACTGCTTCTGAGTATGCTTTATCAACATCATCAACAAGTAGTGCCACATCCTTCACGCCATCACCATGAGTCTTTACAAACTCTGCAATACGATTTTCACTACTTAAAGCTCCAGACACAACGAAACGCATATTTTTTTGCACAAGAACATAAGATACCTTTTCACGGTTTCCAGTTTCTAATCCAGAGTAAGCCACAATTTTGAATCCGAATGCTCTCGCAAGATAATAACTCGATTGCTTTGCATTCCCTACGTAAAATTCCAAATGATCTACATCACGTACTGGAAAAAAGTCCTCCATTTGTGCAGCTAGCGTATCCATAGATTTTTGTTTCATAATATCTTCATCCCCCTGTAAATAGATTAAATGGTCCATACTTAAAACCAACCGAAAACGCTTCCAACATTAATTAATAGAAATTAGTTAGCAAGCTAACAAATTCTGACCTTTAAAATTTTCTATCTTTTCTGTCAAATTCCTCTTTTTTTCTTACATATAAAATTCGACTTTTTTCTCTTTGAAATAAAGTGAAACTTTAATCAGTGGATTTTTGATTATTCGTTGAATCAAGTTGCAACCGCAGCGTCTAATTAGCCATGGATACTAAATAATGAGGTAACTTTAATACTTGAAGGTATATAAGAAGAAAATAAAAAAGACTCCAACATATTAACTACTTACTAATACGTTAGAGTCTTTATTTTTTTTGAATGATTGTATTTATATATATCATACTAATACACTTGCAAGGAATAGAATAAATGATGTTAATATTACCGCTCCACCTAAGGATCCTAATAAATCTGTTTTTGTTACTTGAAACACTTGTTCACTGTTCATATCCCTCATTCTCCCTTCTTTTTCTTTTGTTACAAAGTTTCTATTATACTAATACACTTGATAGAAATACGATTAATGCTGTTAATACTACCGCTCCACTTGCTGATCCTACGAAGTCACCTTTTGTTACTTGTAATACTTGCTCTTTCATATCTTTCATTCTCCCTTCTTTTTCTTTTGTTACAAAGTTTCTATTATACTAATACGCTTGATAGAAATACGATTAATGCTGTTAATACTACCGCTCCACTTGCCGATCCTACGAAGTCACCTTTTGTTACTTGTAATACTTGCTCTTTCATATCCTTCATTCTCCCTTCTTTTTCTTTTGTTACAAAGTTTCTATTATACTAATACGCTTGATAGAAATACGATTAATGCTGTTAATACTACTGCTCCACTTGCCGATCCTACAAAGTCACCTTTTGTTACTTGTAATACTTGCTCTTTCATATCTTTCATTCCCCCTTCTCTTTCTTTTGTTACAAAGTTTCTATTATACTAATACGCTTGATAGAAATACGATTAATGCTGTTAATACTACCGCTCCACTTGCTGATCCTACGAAGTCACCTTTTGTTACTTGTAATACTTGCTCTTTCATATCATTTATCCTCCCTTTTCATAAGTTATCTATATGTAATTTCTAAGAAATGTTTATTTCATAGTTTTTATGTTAACGTTACATTAAATTTGATAACGTAACGTTTGTAACATTAATGTAACATAACTATTGTTACGTTGCAATATAATAACGTGAAATTTATTACACTTTTTTTACGTTTTTTTATAATAATCCCCAAAAACCTTTATTTAATGCACTTTTCACTAAGCTCACGTTTGTAACATTCATGTAATATTACAGTCATAAAGTGAAATATAGTCATACTCCTCTCTATTTTTGTTACAAACAGTTTATTTAGTGACACTAAACCTATCTAATCTTTACTTACTTTTAATATGAGATAAAATACCGTCTTTCCAAGATAAGTTTATATGTTTCCTCTATATAACTATGTATAATAAAAACAAAGAGGTGGTCATTTTGAAATTAATCGCATTAGATATGGATGGTACACTACTATCATCTAATCTTGAAATCTCCAAAGAAAACCTACAAGCAATCCAAACTGCACAAGAAGCTGGTCATATTGTAATGATTTGTTCTGGTCGTGCGAAAGAGGATGCTTTAAAGCTATTGGAAGAATATAAATTATCTCTTCCAGTCGGAGCAAGCAATGGGGCCATTGTTTATGTGGATGGAAAAGTAATTAACTCGCGTTGTATACAAAACGACAAAGTGTACAAACTTGCAAAATTACTAGAATCTGAAAGTTTCCCATATAAGTTATATACAAATAAAGGAGTTTATTCTCCATATACATGGCAAGATCAAGTGATGCAAGCGTTCGAAGAAAATAAGCAGGCGCTCGATGTTACATTAGAGGAACTTGAACGAATTACAGAAAAGCAAAAGAAATCGAACTTAATTACTGATTTCAAAAAAATAGAAGATGTTGTAAATAACCAAGAACTAGAAATATCTAAATTCTTCATTTCAACATTTAATGCAGCGCATCGCGCACAGCTATTAAGCGTGTTACAAGAAGACGCTGATATTATGGTTACAGCATCAGCTCCTACTAACTTAGAAATTATGGATAAGAATGGACATAAAGGAAACGGGCTACAGCAGATGGCAGCTCATTTTAATATTCCTATTGAAGATACAGTTGCTATTGGTGATAATTTTAATGATGTACCAATGTTAGAAGTAGCAGGCTTATCTGTTGCAATGGGCAACGCTGAAGAAGATGTAAAAAAACTATGTGATGTTGTAACATTAACAAACAATGAACATGGTGTTGCTCACGCAATCGAGCAATTTGTATTGAAACAAACTTCATCTAGTAAATAAAAAAAGGACTCTTTCCATTTGAAAGAGTCCTTTTTTTATACATGATGACAAGAAACAAAATGATCATCACCAACATTACGAAATTCTGGTATTGTTTTTTTACAAACATCTGTTGCAAACGGGCAACGTGTATGAAAACGACAACCTGAAGGTGGATTTGCTGGACTTGGAATATCCCCTTCTAGTATAATTCGCTCTCGCTTCACTGTTGGATCTGGTATTGGAACGGCTGATAACAATGCTTTTGTATACGGATGTAGCGGATTGGTAAATAACTCATCACGCGGCGCCGTCTCCACAATCGTACCTAAATACATAATTCCGATTTTCGTACATAAATGTTCTACTACACTCAAATCATGTGAAATGAATAAATAAGATAATCCCTTTTTCTCCTGTAACTCACTAAATAAATTAATAATTTGTGCTTGGATAGATACATCTAGTGCCGCCACAGGTTCATCAGCTACAATGAATTCTGGATTTAATACCATAGCTCTTGCTATTACGATACGTTGACGTTGTCCACCAGAAAACTCATGGGGATACCTGTCAATATGATAAGGAGCTAAGCCACATAACTCCAATACTTCAATTACCTTTTCACGAACATTTTCTTTCGTCGCTAATCCGTGGGCCAACATCGGCTCTCCAAGTGCTTCTCCAATTCTCATTCTCGGATTTAATGAGCTAAATGGATCTTGGAAAACGAGCTGCATATTAGGGCGATGTTTTCTCAATTCATCCTTGGATAAAGAATGAACATCTTTCCCTTTAAACTTCACTTCCCCCTCTGTTTTTTGAACGAGACGTAAAATTGTTTTTCCTATCGTTGTTTTTCCGCTCCCTGATTCGCCAACGAGACCAAACACTTCGCCTTTATTAATAGTAAAACTTACTCCATCAACTGCTTTTACATGTCCGATCGTTCTACTAAATATGCCACCTTTAATTGGAAAATATGTCTTTAGGTTTTTTACCTCTAATAATGGTTCACTCATTGCTCCGCACGCTCCTCATATAACCAGCAAGCTACTTTATGATTTTCATCATTTACATTTAGATTTGGGACTTCTTTTTCACATATTTCCATACAATGCTCACAACGCCCGCTAAAGTAGCAAAACTCATCCAAACCAACTAAATTAGGAACTTGCCCTGGAATAGAATATAGTTTATCTATTCGTTTTCCCATCACTGGTTTTGATTTCAACAAGCCTTTCGTATACGGGTGTTTCGGATTTTGGAATATCTCTAGTACTGGGGCTTCTTCAATAACTTTCCCGCCATACATAACAACAACGTAATCAGCCATTTCTGCTACGACGCCTAAATCATGTGTAATTAGTAAAATGGATGTTTTAAACTCTTCTTTTACTTGTCTTAATAAGTCTAATATTTGAGCTTGGATCGTAACATCAAGAGCCGTTGTCGGTTCATCAGCAATTAATAACTTAGGATTACAACTAAGCGCAACAGCAATCATAATACGTTGTAACATACCACCACTCAGTTCATGTGGATAAGAATGGACAATTTCATCCGCACGAGCTATGCCAACTTTACGAATTAATTCAATAGCCTTCTTATATGCTTCATTTTTACTAAGCAGTTCATGCTCCCTTAACGTCTCTACAATTTGTTCCCCTACAGTGAAGACCGGATTCAGCGATGTCATCGGTTCTTGGAAAATCATCGCAATATCATTACCTCGTAAACTACGAAGCTCTTTCTCTTTCATTCCTAAAAGACTTTTTCCCTCATATAGAATATCTCCGCCTACTACACTACCTGATTCAGCAATAAGCCCCATAATAGATAAAGCTGTTACACTTTTCCCGCAACCTGATTCACCTACAACACAAACAGTTTCACCTTCTCGAACAGCAAAACTAACATGATTTACAGCCTTTACTGTTCCTTCCTCCGTTTGAAAGTGTGTTTGTAAGTCTTTCAGCTCTACTACCGCTTTACTCATACCTTCTCACCTACCGTCTCATCTTTGGATCTAACGCATCACGAAGTGCATCACCAAGTAAATTAATGGATACAACTGTTATAAAGATTGCGAAACCAGGAGGAATCCATAACCACGGACGCTTTTGAAAATCAATTAATGAGTTAGCTGCGCTAATCATATTCCCCCATGATGGTGTAGGTGGGACGACGCCGAGACCTAAGTAGCTTAGCGCGGATTCTCCCAAAATAGAACCTGCAACACCTAATGTAGATACGACAATTAAAATGGGTAAAACATTAGGTATTAAGTGATATATAATTTTCCGGTAATCTTTTATTCCTAACACATCAGCAGCTTGCATAAATGCTTGCTCCCTAAGTGATAAAATTTGCCCTCTTACAAGGCGTGCAAGCCCTGGCCAACCTACTAAACTTAAAATAATCATAATGACATACAACCGATAATCAGACGGTACTTTCCACTCTGATAAAATCGCACCCATTATAATAAGTAACGGTAATCCTGGCATCGACATTAAAATATCTGCAAGCCGCATAATAATATTGTCCACAATACCACGATAAAAACCTGCAATCGCTCCTAATAAAGCTCCAAGTATAACTGATAAAACCATTGAAGCTAAACCAATGGTTAATGAAATACGTCCCGCTTGCATAAGCCTTGTTAAAATGTCTCTTCCTAATTGATCTGTACCAAGCCAATGAGAAAAACTAGGTGGTTTGTTAATGAGCGCAACTTGTATTTTTCCTGATGCATATGGAGAAAAGAACGGACCGATAAAACAAAATAAAAACATAAAAATTAATGCATAAAACCCTACAAGTGCCATCTTATTTTTCTTTATCTTTTTAAAAGCTTGTCGCCATGGTGATGATGCGTTTCTTCTCTTTTTTTCTTTTTTTTCTGTAATTACTGTAACAGTCTCCATTTCTTTCCCCACCTTACTTCAACCGAATTCGTGGATCAACAACTGCATATACGATATCTGCTAAAAAGTTTGAAACGATTGTTAAACAAGAAAGAAACATCGTAAATGCCATCAATACTGTATAGTCACGGAAATTTAATGCTTCTAATTGAATATTACCAATCCCTGGCCAGTTAAAAATTTGTTCAATAATAATTGCCCCAGAAAACAAGCCAGGTAATTCAAATGCTAATAACGTAATTGCCGGTAAAATTGCATTTTTTAATGCATGCTTATAAATAACCGTCTTCTCCTTCAAACCTTTCGCTCTTGCTGTTCGTATGTAATCTTGTCTTACAACCTCTAACATACTTGTTCTAAAATAACGAGTTAGCGAGCCGACCCCAAGAAGTGTCAAAATAAATACTGGTAAAATCATATGTTTTGCAACTTCTATCACGTAAGCAAATCCTGTTGAATTACTGCCAACATCAATCATTCCACCTATCGGTAATAACTTAAAGTCAACCGCAAACACCTTAATTAAAAACAAACCGATAAAGAATGAAGGGAATGACATTGCTGCAAAAACACCGATTGTTACAAGTTTATCGAACAAAGAATGTTGCTTCGTCGCCGAGAATACACCGATAATAAGTGCAATTAGCCAAATAAAAAACAATGCAATAATTGCTACACTAAAAGAATTCCAAATAAATTTATTTAATAATGACGTTACAGGCTCTTGATATTGAAGCGAGAAGCCAAAGTCCCCTTGCAATGCATTACCTAACCAATGAAAATAACGCTCAACAATCGGTTTGTTCAACCCATATAATTCCCTCAGTTCAGCTGCTCTTTCCGGTGTAATTTTCGGATTTGAATCAATATAATCCCCAGGAAGAAGTGCGAACAGGACGAAGATAATAATTGATGTACCAAGCAGTGTAGGAATCATTTGTAACAACCTACGAACAATATATGTTTTCACCCTTTTTCTCTCCAATCTTATGCTTAAAATAGAAGAACATTTTTTCAAAGCGGCACATTACTAACCGAATGAAAAAATGTCTTCTACTTATACATTCTTATCGTTATTTTTCAAATGATAATACTGGTAAGTTTGCACTAATACTGTTGTACTTTTCAGGATCAATTCCTTTTATATTCCCGTTATAACCAGTAATTGTTCTACGGTAGTTTAATAGAATTACTGGTGGATCATCACTTAATTCTTTATACAATTCTTTATAAATAGGTTTACGCTTTTCGATATCTACAGTTTCAATACCTTTTTGAATTAGCTCATCTACTTTTGCATTCTTATAACCAAGACTAGTTTCATTTGCAGTAGACAAATATTCACCAGCTGTTTCACTCGGGTCACTTGTAATCGGTGTCGAAACAGAAGCTAAATCATAATCCCCTTTGTTTACCTTAGAAAGCATCGTATTAAAGTCCATAAATTCAGGATTAAACTCTACACCTATTTCTTTATAATTCTCTTTCGCAATCGGAATTAATAAATCACTATCTTTAGCCGAACTTGGACCGAAATAAGAAAGTTTTAATTTTTGACCATCTTTTTCACGAATTCCATCCGAACCAACTTTCCACCCTGCTTCATCTAATAATTTTTTCGCTTTTTCTTTATCGTATTCGTATTTATTAACTCCTTCTTCCGTATAAGCCCAAGAAGTTGGATGAATTGGTACATTGGCTACTGTACCGTACCCTTTTAACGCTGTATCAACATATTTTTTGCGGTCTAATCCGTAAATAAGTGCTTGGCGAACCTTTTTATCCTTTAAGTAAGGCTTATTATTATTCATATAAATATAACTATATGACGGTGCTGTTTCGATTTGGATATTTGCGAATTCTAAAGCCTTAGCCTGTTCAAGAACCTCATCACCAGTACCTAAGCCAGTATGGTCAACTTCTCCTGTTTGGAACAACTGAAGCTTCGTATCACCAGAAGTAATTTTATAAATGAAGTTTTGAATTTTTGGTTTACCCGCATAATAATTTTCGTTTGCTACAAAACGAACTTCTTGACCTGGAATATACTTTTCAAATTTATATGGACCCGCAGCTAATGGCTTTCCATATAAATCTTTTAAGTAATCTAAGCTTGTATTTTGCTTATAATCTTTTCCATAATAAGCTTTTGATAGTACTGTACCTCCTAAAACAAATATAGCTTGTGAATTCACTTTTTCAGTTGTAATTTTAATTGTTTGTGGATCAACAACTTGAATACCTTCAATTGAAGTTGCTTTTCCTTCTTTATATTCTTTACCACCTTTAACCGCATATTGAGAGATATCTACTTCACCCTCATATGCCTTATCATGTAAAAGCGTCAATGTGAAAGCTACATCATCCGCCGTTAATGGCGATCCATCACTAAATTTCAAATCTTTACGTAAATGGAATGTATATGTTAACTGATCAGAAGAAACGTCCCACTTCTCAGCTAATTCTGGAATTGGTTTCCCTTGTTTATCGGTTGATACGAGAGATGCAAAAATAACTGAAGTTACGTTTCCATCCCAACCATTTTGTTGGAAGTATGGTAAAAATACGCCGCCTGGCTTACTAATACCAACTACTAACGTATCTTTTCTATTCTTCGCTTTGTCTGGCACTTTCGTTTTATCTGTCGCAGCGATCTTTTCAATTTTCACATTTTTTAAATCCTGCTGTTTAACCGGTTCTGTAGAAGCCGTATCCTCCTGTCCCCCACAAGCAGATAACACAAGCGAACTACTAAGTAATACTGAAAATACACCAGCCCATTTTTTTGTCTTTTTCTTCATTGTCCCCACCCTAACTGTTTAATAGTTATACCCTTTGAACTTATTAGCTTATGTATGCCTCCCACAGCACATTTATAGCCAATCGGAAAAGTCGGTTTTAATCAGAAAAAAATAGATGTTTTTGAGGGGTAACAATCTTATTCCGACCTTTCCGGTAGACTTTATGGTTATTAGCTTATATCGTTCAGTATATTTTGTCAATTCTTTCTAAATAAATATTTTGAGAATTTTTCCAAAATTATCACTCTATCCTTATACTTTAAGAAAACTCAGCTATAATTCGTATTAAAAACTTAAAAATCTACTTCTATTTCTTCAGCATGAAACATAGAATACTAATAACCAATTACCAAAAAGGGGGCGAAAATATGGACAACCTATTCCAATACGTCCTGCACTACGTATTATTAACAATTATGATAGTCGGGGCGCTATTACTATTCCCGTTCTTCCCAAAGTTCGTCCTCTTTTTAGCTTTTTTTATCATGCTCGGGATCGCTATTATAATTTCAACGAGAGAAGATACCACGCAAAAAGAGAGCAGAGTTCAGCGCGTAAAGCTGTAACTTTGCTCTCTTTTCGTTTTCATTCACTAGTCTCTTTTACACATATTTATCCCACTATTTTCCGGTCAGTAAGACCCTCACCTCAAAATTCAGCGAAAGCAAAGAAGTTAGGTGGGGGGCGTGCTGCCCGTAAAAGCCCGATTCGTGAGGACTGATTAAAAGTCTCACTTTATCTCTCGGGAAATAATTAGCCTTTGTTTTTGTAATTACTCCTATCGAAAAACCACTAATGACATTTATTTTTCACCTTATCATTTCATATGTTTCACAAGCTATGCAAATTGAGGAACACGAATTTATCTAAGTTACTGTTTCACGTGAAACACATCGCTTTATTTAACCTTTAAAGCCAAATATCATTATGAAAAAAGCCACTTCCTCCAGCAAAACTGAAAGGAAGTGGCTTTCTACTCATTACTCCACAATATTCTCTAATTCATTATATAACTCTGCTCGTAACAACTCTTTCTTCGTTTTTTCCTCATATAATTTTTCAAGTCTTTCAACATCAGCTACATGTTCCATTTCACATTCTATTGCATATACATCTTCTTCTACATGCATTAACTCGTTTTCAATCTCTTCAAGATTCCTAGCTTCTTTCTCTTTTACAGGAACCGTTTCAACACTTTTTTTTCCTTGGCGTTTCTGCTTTATTACTTGCTTCTCAAGCTTTTCTTCCCACTTTTGACGAGCCCATGCATAGTTTCCTGCAAACTCAAATAATTTACATTCATCAATCCAGTACGTCTTTTCAAATAACTTATTTAAAAAATATCGATCGTGTGAAACAGCTAAAATCGTCCCGTTATATTGCTCAAGGGCTTCCTCTAAAACTTCTCTTGATTCAATATCAAGATGGTTTGTCGGCTCATCTAAAATTAGAAAATTGATGTCTTGATACATAAGTTGCGCAAGTCTTAACCTCATTTTTTCTCCACCACTAAGTTGCGTTACTTTCTTAAATACTGCTGGACCATAAAATAAAAACTTAGCTAATATATGTCTTGCTTCTCCCTCTGTTACAGCCACATTCTCCCTGAATGCTTCCAATACATTACTCTTCATATTTTCATACGTATGCTGTGATAAATAACCGATTTTCACACTACTACCAACCCTAATTGCGCCAGCTTCTGGTTCCATTTCTTTTAATAGTAATTTTAGTAAAGTGGTCTTCCCTGTGCCGTTGCGACCAACGATAGCAGCACGCTCTTGAAAACGAACATGTAAATTCGCTTGTTCAAATAAAGGTCGGCCAGCAAAACCTTTGCTCACTTCTTTCATTACAACAACATCTTTACCGCTTCTCTCTTGCCCTTCAAACTGAAGACCCATCTGTTTTCGTTCTAAGATTGGCCTCTTTAATTTCTCTATACGTTCTAACGCACGTTCCATATTTCTCGCTCTTTTATGCAATCCTTCATTCGGAGGGTTCGCTTGATTTGCCCATTCACGTAGACGCTTAATTGCTTCTTTCATTTTCTTTATTTTCTTTTGCTGCTCTTGATAAGCTTGAAACTCTTGAAGTAATCTTTCTTCCTTCTCCTCAACGAACTGAGAATAATTCGTATGGTACACGTGAATCTCTCCATCTTCCAAATCAAAAATTTTCGTTACAACTTCATCAAGGAAATAACGATCATGTGAAATAACCATAACTGTTCCAGTGTATTCTTTTAAAAATTGCTCTAACCATTCAACTGCAAATAAATCTAAATGATTTGTTGGCTCATCTAATAGAAGTAAATCTGGTTTCTGCAATAGCATATATGCAAGGCTTACTTTCGTCTGTTCTCCTCCACTTAATTCCGTAAATACTCTTGAAAATAAGTCTGTCACTTGTAAGCCATTTGCTACCTTCATTATATTTGCTTCTATTTCATAACCACCAAGGAACGCAAACTTTTCTTGAATTACTCCGTATCTCTCCATTAGCTTTTGCAAAGAAGATTGTTCCTGCTCTTCTGCCATATTTTTTTCTAGAGCATGCATTTCTTTTTCTAATTCCTTTTCTACTTTAAAAGCGGAACTCAATACATCATATACAGTCATGGCCTCATCAAACTTCGGAATTTGTGCGACATGACCAATACGTGTACCTTTCTTCATATGGATAGCTCCTGCATCCAAACTCTCCATTCCCGTTAGAAGCCCAAAGATTGTTGTCTTCCCACTACCGTTACGACCAACTAACCCAACACGTTCACCATTCTTTATTTCAAGCGATATATTTTCAAATATGATGTTTCCACCAAAAGATTTCGTTACATTATTTACACTACAAATAGTCATTTTCCGTACTCCTTTCAATATAAAAAACCATGAGAAAGAAACATTCCCCATGGTTTTCGGCATAGAAAAAGGAAGCCAAATAGCTCCCTTTTCACACGTTTATTAAAAATGGGTGAAGAGATTCCTATCGTTCAATAGTCACTATGCAATTGTTAAAAAAGGGCATACGTATCCCGTTAACAACTACATCATGAAAAATCGCACGACAAAAATAGATAAAATCTAAAAATTTGGCACGTGCAGCTAAAGAACGTTTCATCTCATTCACCCCTTTCGTACGGAATTTAATACTTACTTCTTTATTATACTTCCCTATTTCATGTTTGAATAGTCATTTTTCTGAAAATAATGAAGATAGACTAAACATTTCAATGAGTGACATCAAATCTTACAAAACTGTTATGTTCACGTAATGGAAAGCGATAGTACGAAAAGATGCCTCCCTATACAATAAAGATGTAAACAAGAGAGACAAACAAAAGGAGGAAACAAACATGATAAAAGAAATCGTAAAAGCAATCTTTGAGGTATTAGTGAACGGACAAGCAGTTGTAAAAGAACTAAATGAACTATAAAAAGGAGTGAAGAAATATGATGAACATGGTAAAAATGATTTTACACGCTTTGGTCGATGCAAAAGCAGTTAGCCAAGAATTAAACCAACAATAAAAAGGGGTATATGAATATGAAGAAAGCCATTATTATAATTGCAAGCACAGCAATTACCTTATACACAATAAAAAATAGAAAAAAGAAAAATACTGAAAATGTTCTATATTATCCATACACACTATTAGAGAAAAAATAAAAGACAAGGTACCCTATCGTAATGAGGATATCTTGTCTTTTATTTTTCCCCATATTCCTTTAGAGGATTTCCTTCTCCTTTTCCCGAATGTATTAAGCGGGATTTTTACACATATTTTAAAGGGGCATATATATAAATGGATACACAACAACTATATTTTTTAAACGATATCGGTAAACAAAAACCAGAAAGTATTCGTAATAGAAGCGCTGCATGTCCATTTTGCGATACAGAACATTTAACGGATATTTTAGCAACTGATGGTTCTATTATTTGGTTAAAAAATAAATTTCCTACATTACAAGATACATTTCAAACAGTGTTAATTGAAACCGATAATTGCGAAGATCATATCGCAACATATACAGAAGAACATATGCGGAAATTAATGCAATTTTCTATTCAACATTGGTTACACTTACAGAAGAAAGAAGAGTTCGCATCTGTAATTTTATACAAAAATCACGGTCCATTTTCAGGTGGAAGTTTGCATCATGCACACATGCAAATTATCGGAATGAAATATGTAGATTATCTTGAAAATATTGAAGAAGAAAATTTCCAAGGGGTAATTGTTCAAAAAAATGAACGCATTGAGCTTAATATTTCAGAGCGTCCCATTATTGGCTTCACTGAATTCAATATAATCATTGATAATATTTCATATATAGATGACATGGCAAATTACATTCAGCAAACTGTACGTTACATACTGACAGATTTCCATAAAGGATGCAGTAGTTATAACTTATTCTTCTATTACTTAAATGGAAAAATCATTTGTAAAGTTGTTCCTAGGTTTGTCGTTTCACCGCTGTATGTAGGATATAAAATACCTCAAGTTTCCACAAAACTAGAATACGTAAAAATACAACTAGCGGAGTATTTCACAAAATGAAACGATTATCAAAAAAAAATAGAGTAGGTATCAAAACCTACTCTTTAATTACACCTTTATTTCGATAGTACACATCTTCTAATCCGATGTTATACTTCATGTTATTATCCGTCCACTCTGGCCCTAAATTCCCTGGCCATCCAGATGTATTCGCTATATATTTCAGTAATGCAAAATCAGTCAAACCTTTTTGCACCCCACGCTTATATCCTTTCATTAAATGCGGCATTGCAATTTGCGCATTTGTACGTGGATCTTTCAGCTCATCATCAGTTAAATGTTCTGGTGCAAGCCCGCCGCCGCGGTGTAGTTGAAACAATCCGAATGAAGTTCCATTATCTCCAACACTTCTTGGATTTAATCGACTTTCATGCTCAGCAATTGCAAGAGGTATCCATTCCGGAAGATTTACTTTCTTCGCTTCCTCTATAATGATTTGTTTCATCTGTTTTGCTTCTTCTGAATCAACATAGCTTGTTCCATTCACTAGCTTATCCATTCCTTCAGACTTTCCTTGGAAATATAAATATACTCCAAGAACAACTAAAAATCCTACAAAGAATTTCTTCACTACCTCTACCTCTTTCTCCGCTGAAATTTGTCCCCTTTCAGCCTTCCCTTTACAATTACCTACATTCTACTACTCTTTTATCATAGCAAATAACTATACGTATTATCATCATGCTTTAGACCGATTTTGTGAAAAAACAGCTGGTAAATACGTGCAAAAATGTAACTTTCATAGACTATAACGCATTTATTGTATATAATTGTAAATTGAATTCTAAATATAAACTAGGAGAATAATAATATGAAAAAATGGCTGTTACTCTTATTTAGTTTACTACTATTAATTCCTGTCCCTATTTCCGCACAAAAAACCGAACAACCAAAAACCCTTATTTTATACAGTTCAAACGATGATCAAATTACAAGTGATATCCAAATACTTAATACACAAGTAGGACATTTCACTAATAATATAACAATTAAAAACATAAAACAGTTAGCTGAAATAACTGATAAATCTTCGTATACACATGTTATTTACATGAGTGAAAAACAAGAAGAACTTTCTACTGAAGCAAAGAAATTTCTAGAAGGATTCCCAGGACCATTACTAGTTTTAGGTCAAAATATAGAACAGTTATCTAATCGTTTTTCATTTATCACACTTAAAAATGAAGATATAAACTCTGATACAATTGAATATCCAACACGTAAACTAAAGAATATATTAGAAGAAGAAAGAACAATTAAACAACTTGACACAAATGGAACAATTCTCGCCCATGCTTTAAGAGGAAATAATACTTATCCATTAATTGTACAGCAAAATAATTCTTATTATGTAGCAACTTCTAACCTCTTTGATTGGATATCTTATTATATTGGCGAAAGCCTATTTTCTTATTTTCAGCAAAAACCCGAAACAAATAAAAAATTAGCTTATTTACGTCTTGAGGATGTTCACCCAGCAGCAGATATAAATCAATTGAAAGAAATTGCTGAATTACTAAAAGAGAAGAAGATTCCTTACATGATCACTGTTATTCCTGTATATACAGATCCAGATACAGGTAAAACACTACATTTAAAAGATAAACCCGAACTAGTCGATCTTTTACGCTCTATGCAAGATGATGGCGCAGCGATTATTATGCATGGTTACACTCATCAATTTTATGATAGTGAAACTGGGGAAGGTTTTGAATTTTGGGACGTAAAGACGGATCAACCAATTCGCCAACCGAAACATGAAAAACCGAAGACAAAAGATGAATTTCCAAATATAGAGTCATATAACCAATATGTAAAAAAAGGGGAAGAGTTTGAGGAAAAATATACGACAGATCATATCGAAAAGGGGATTCAAGAACTTGTAGATGCTAAACTATATCCTGCCGCCTTTGAAGCACCTCATTACACAATGTCTCAAAAAGGGTATGAAATATTATCAAGATACTTTTCAACTTATGTAGGACAACTACAGTTAAGTGATACAACTTGGAAATCCATGCACTCTCCAGCATATAGAAGTACACCATCATTTCTACATGGAATGAAATTAATGCCTGAAACAGTCGGTTTTATTGAAGAAGATAAGCCACAAGCTATTGCTAAAATGAAAGAAAATGCTTTATCTGTTGCTAAATTATCCGATGGGATTATTGGAGCATTCTATCATCCTTACTTAGGTGTGAAACCATTAAAAGAAGTGTTAAAGGATCTAGAAAGTATTCCAAATATAGAATGGATTGATTTACAAAAGGAAAAGAATGAAGTAAAAATGAAAGATATTCATATTACTACGAATAAAGAAGGCATTCACGTTAAAAAACCAACAAGTGCAAATGACATAATTGATTATATAAAGCAATATGGCTTCTTCCTTATACTAGGATTCGTTATTATTGTCTTTCTTTTATTATTAAAACGCGCGAAAAAATTAGAATCCTAATACAAAACCACCGAGCGGAACGCTTGGTGGTTTTTTGTCCTATATCAAACCGTGGCATTTTATTAAATAAATTCAACTTTTACTTTTTCCGTTACATGATTAAAACTATAATTCTCCTATCCTTTCAAATAAAATCGACTTGTATTTTCATATATTGTTTCTGCGACCTTATCGATGGATATGTTTTTTATAGAACTAATTTCCTTTAATACCTCTCGAATCATTCTTGGATGCGTTATAACACCCTCTTGAAATTCCCACGGTCCATCTGTTTCTACCATCATATATTCAAGCGGATAATACGAAACGATTTTTCTAATCTTCTCCTTATGTAAAACATCCGGTGTAATCGAAATATAATAACCATTTCTCATCATCCGTTTCATTGTTTCATCGCTTCCTTTAAACCAATGGAAGTGTGCACGTGAAACTTTATATTTCTCTAGCAAATCACATACAATGTCAGCATCTTCATAAACTACGTGTAATACAATCGGCAAATTATACTTACTAGCTAGTTCTATAAATTTTTTCAATACAGCTATGTATGGATCTGCAGCAATCCTTTCATCTTCTTTTCTCAAATAATAGGGCAAACCTACTTCACCAATCGCAACAATTCCCTCTGCGTTCTGTTCAATAAGTTGATAAATCTGTTCACACTCCTCTTTATGAATCTGTTGCTCTGGATGAAACCCTATCGCTGGATATATAAAAGGATACTTCTTCGCTAAAGATAACGTTTCCTTACAAGAGTGATAATTTATAGATACTGCAATAAGCCCCTTTATTTCATTACTATTTTCCACCTCTTTTAGTAATCTGCTCTTCTCTTCATCCTTATATTGATCAACATGTATATGACTATCAATCCATTTCATCTTTATGCCCCCATAAAAAAAACAAGAAAGGACTTCCTTTCTTGTTTTAGCATCTATATTATTTAACAATTAAGTTTGTTATGATATCAAATAATCCAATACACACTACGGCAACAGTAAAGTAGCTACAGAAATCTTTAATTGGTAACTTCACTACTTCTTCTTTACGCATCCCATTTTTCTCCCTTCTTACTAGATCCCTAATTATTTTTCTATCTGTATCTATTATGCAAAAAATATGACAAATTTACTATCGAATTAACTTACGTAAACCTTACAATGTTGTAAGGTTTTAAAAAAGATCCCCATCTTTATTCAGATGAGGATTATTAAAAATTAGTTGGTTTTTCATTCTTCATTACAAACAGAAAGTAATACATTGAGACTTTCTAGTTATACTATATGAAAATTACTATCTTTTAACTATCGAATTACATTACAGAAGGCTTACATGTTTGTAAGTTATGTGTAATGTAATTCGATAGTTCCCCTTACTTATATTTCGTACAATAACGTTAGAAAGTAAGCCAAATAAGAAGAACACTCACATAACCAAATTACATTGCTAGTAGCTACTCTTCTTATACCTTTCACCTATGCTACTACAATGTACCCCCTTCCCCTTTATATAATAAAAAAGCCTTAGTCTATATGTACTAAGGCTTTTTTGTTAATCTCAAAAATACCCTTACCCAGTATTTTTATTTTCGACAAAAAATAGCTGGGGGTATATTTTACTATCTCATCGTTAAAAGTTTGCTCTTCGCATTTATAGGAATATTTGCAACCTCAATCTCTTCAATCGATTCACCGTAACGTCCTTTTGCAAAAACCTTTAATGCTTCATCTCTCTTTAACATATGCTTAACCGTTTTCTTTATTTTCTGCTCTCTACCACGTTCATCGAATGCAATAAATTCATATTCATACCACTCATCACCAATATGCTGACCAATTGTATTCACAACCGTATAGTATTCTTTCGTCTTATAAAATGGATTATATTTATCGATAACCGGTCCAAGTTTCGTAGGCAGTAACATTACTACTATTACTATCATCGCTATTATAGTAGTGATCATTTTTTTCTTCATAATAAACATTCCTCCTCTGCAGGATATATATACATCCATTTTAAAAAGGGGGAATAAAATCTACTATTGAATCTCATTACATTACACTTACATTTTTGTAAGAATTAAAAAAGGTGAACGAATTTACTCGTTCACCTTTTAGCTTGCTTTAAAGCCACCGCCAAGTACATCACGTACATCATGTATAACAACGAAAGCATCTTCATCTACCCGGCTAATAACTTGTTTTAACTTAACAAGCTCTTGTTTATTAATAACAACATATAAAACTTCTTTATTTTTACCAGTATATCCGCCGCGCCCTTCTAATACAGTAACACCGCGTGTCATATTTTTCGTAATAGCCTCACGAATTAAATCTGGTTGATTCGAAATAATCGTAACAGCCGTTTTTGTATCCATTCCTTCTACAATGAAATCAATCACCTTCGCTCCGATGAACACAGCTACAAGTGTATACATTGCCTTTTCTTGCCCTATTATAAATACAGAACCAGCAATTACAACAATATCAATAATTAGTACGCCTTTACCTACGCTCCAACCTAAATATTGATTTGCTAACTGAGCTAAGATTGCTGATCCTCCCGATGTACCTCCGGCTTTGAACATACAGCCTAATCCAATACCCACAAATAAACCAGCAAATAAAGCTGCTAATAATGTATCACTATTTACATGATACTCAATATGTTCTGTAACGTATAAAAACAAAGATGTTTCTACAATCCCTAAAATTGTATAAATCATTGTTTTCTTATCAAAAAATTTATAACCAACAGCTAGTAAAATTGCATTTATAGCAAAGTTCACAATTCCTGGTGACCAATCAAATAAGTAGTACGTAACAACCGTTAAACCAATAATTCCACCTTCCGATAAACGGTTTGGAATTGCAAAGTAATTAATACCAATTGCGAATAATAATGAACCAATTGTAATTAGTGTTATTTCCTTTATACGTTGATTAACCATAGTTCATACCCTCCCCCCATTTGACATTGTATCACTATCTCCTAGAGGTTTAGAAGTGGTTTTTATTCCGCTTTTTCCCTGTTAAAAATTGAAATATTATGTTTAAACATAGGGGTGATTAATTATTCATATTTACTTTAACTGCACGGACAAATTGCTCCACATTCCCTTTCTGAATATACTTAGCGCGAATGGTTTCATGATTACAAGTAAATTCAAAATACGGATGAAAATCTATGCTATCTATATGCAAATATGAATACTCTTTAAATGTTGAAGAATAGTACGGAAATTTCCCGTAAAAAAGGAGACGTCTAGTAGTGGCAACAAAAACCCCATGTTGATACGATAATATAAAATTATCCTTCTCAAATATCCCTACCACAAAAGCCAGAATCTTTTCATCATCATCTACATACTTTTTCATACTCGATAAAAGTTCATTCATGCATATTCCTCCAAATTCTATTCATTGCATTAACACTTGAAAAGAATCCATGGATTATTACAAACCGGTTTAACTCCTTTATAAAGTATGAAACGCGTTTCCTGTCAAAGATATTTCAAAAAAAATAATCCGTTATGCGATTATACACATAACGGATTAAAATTAAACTGTAGAGCGTTCCACAAGTTCGTATGGAATTTCCAGCTTTTCTTGTTCAGAACTCTCGTCATTCACTTTTCTATGCAACATTTCAAAAGCAGTTTTCCCTATCTCCTTTAAATTTTGATCAATAGTTGTCAGTTGTAACACTTGTGAGATAGGTTGATTATCAAAGCCAATAATTGCTAAATCCTCAGGAACTTGAATGCCTAATTTTTCAACCTCTGTCATAACACCAATCGCAACCTCATCACCTGCTACTATTAATGCTTCAGGAAGATCCTGCATCTCTTTTAACTTATGAGCTACTTTCACACCATCTTCTAGTGTAAAACATTCTGTAAAAATCCATTCTTCATTAACATCTTCGTCTATAGATTGCAATTGCTGTTTATAAACATCAAAACGCTTTAGACTACTCGGCCCTAATTTTCTTCCCGTACAATAACCAATTTTTTTATAACCTTTCTCAATCAAATAATCCATTCCTAATTGAAAGGCCGCTGAATGATTCGTATATACACTTGAGATGTTTGAAATATCATTGTCTTCACAAGCAATTATTGCGCCGTAAGAAGCATACGGTTCTATCGTTTCCCAATCATTTGCACGTGAACAAATAATAAGACCATCCAATTGTTTTGTTTTTAACATATGTAAACTTTTCATTTCTTCTTTTTTATTATAATTCGTTTGGCAAAGTAGCACCCTGTAATTATGCGCTAACGCAGTCTCCATCATTCCGCTCACCATCGCATCAAAACACGGATGATTAATATACGGTAAAATCACACCAACAATATTCGTTTTTCCTTTTGATAAATGAACAGCATTTGCGTTTTGCGAGTAATTCAATTTCTCAACTATCTCTATAACCGCTTTTCTTTTTTCTTCACTTACATATGGGTGATCATTCAACACTCTCGAAACAGTCGTAACTGAAACTCCCGCCATCTTTGCAATATCTTTAATATTAGCCATACACTCACCTCTACCTTTAACTTAATGAATCTCATGAACATATGTCAAATCTTCTTATCATTACACCTTCATTCGTTTCTCTTACAAAAGTGTAATTTTTCTGTAAGCTAATTCGATAGTGACTTTCCGCAACATTTCATACAATTGAGTCAGAAACAGGGTAACAACTATTCGAAAAGGAGCGGATTAATATGATGAACAAAATGAAAACAAACAATTTCTTAAATACAATGGGCATGGTATTTTCCGCTCTTATCGACGCAAAAGCTGTTGCTTCTACATTAAACAAGTAAGGAGAATGTATTATGAATAACATCACTTTTAACAAATTAGATTTTTTAGGACTAGCTAGTGGCTCGCTTCTTCTTACTGCTTTTATTTACGCCGCTACGCTTGTATAACTTTGTGTCCCCTTTCCCCTTTATTATAAATAGTAATAGAAAAGACGACCGTCTATGCCCGGTCGTCTTTTCTTATTTTTGATTTGATTGCAAAGCTTCTTTTAACTCCTCAAACTTCTCATTTAATTGATCTGTCATCATTTTCATAGCGGTTTTTCGATCTATTTGTTCTCCAGCCTCAATTTGAATTGGATCTCCAAAAATCAATTGTGCCTTTTTCCCCTTTATTAATTCTTTTACACTTGATGGACCAACATAAGCTGCTGGTACTAACGGAACATTAGAACGCATCGCAATTGTCACAGCACCCGCTTTTAATGAAACATCTTCCGCTGATCTCGTTCCACTCGGAAAAATCCCTACTACCTTTCCTTCTTTTAATAAACGTGATGGAATTTTAAGTGTACTTGGTCCTGGGTTCGCACGATCTACAGGGAATGCATTTACATTTTTAAAGAACCATTTTTTGAATTTCCCTTCAAATAATTCTTTTTTGGCCATGTAATGAATTTGAGTTGGATACATCCCTGTAGCTAACATTAATACATCCATAAAACTTGTATGTGTACATGCAACAACATACGGTCCACCTTCTGGTAGCTTTTCTCTCCCTTGTACTTCTACTTTTCCAGCTGTTTTAAATATATATTTCAACAAAAATGTAATTGGTTTATACATTTGTTTCGTTCCTTTCTAAACATCCGAAGTATAATCATATTCTTATAACAATTATAACACTAAGTTTTAGGAGTTGGTAATAAAATTAAGTATGAATTGTTAAATTTCAATTCTTACAAAAGTGTAATTTTCTTGTAAGCTAATTCGATAGTTACTTCTTACTATATTTCATACAATTAAGTCAGAAACAGGGCAACAATTATTCGAAAAGAAGTGGATTAATATGATGAACAAAATGAAAACGAACAATTTCTTAAATACAATGGGCATGGTATTATCAGCTCTTTTCGATGCAAAAGCTGTTTCTTCTACATTAAACAAGTAAGGAGAATGTATTATGAATAACAGTACTTTTAACAAATTAGATTTTTTAGGATTAGCTAGCGGCTCTCTTCTTCTTACTGCTTTCATTTACGCTGCTACGCTTGTATAATTTTGTGTCCCCTTTCCCCTTTATATAGAAAAAGACGACCGTCTATGCCCGGTCGTCTTTTTAATTTTTTCTTTCTTTCAACTCTTTTAAAAGCTGTATCAGCTCAGCTTGTTGTTTTATCTTTTTACGACCATTTCGATTAATTGCTGCAAGCTCACAGGCAACTCCGATGGCGAAGAAAAACAATAAACTTTCTAACATGTGAAATCCTCCATTTGCCTATTAAACAGCTTGACGTAATTGTTCTTCTTGTAAAACTCTCTTATTTATATTTTCTTCTTTTCTCTGGCAAACGTTATTGCGAATAAGTGCTGCAATAACAAGTACAGTCCCTATAATATCAAACATTGTGATCTGATACCCTTGCATCATCATAATAACTAAAGTCGTAATTGGTACAAAATTAATAAATAAAATCCCATTAATGGATGATAAAATTTTCACACCGTAGTTCCAAGCAAGTAGCGCTACAATACCTGGCAATGTCATCATAAATAACAAATCATACTTCACAATAGAAATCGTTCCCATACTAGGAACTGAAACATATCCAAGCAACGTAATAATTACCGTTATAATTCCTGTAACAGTCGTACCGAATACACACGTCAACGTAGAATAACGTAATGTTGACCAATCACTACACGTTTGACCACCCATCGTATAAATAACCCAGCCTACAACACCAATAAATATAAATGCTAATGGGAACATATTATCTTTCAATGTTACAAAGAAACTTATGTCACCTTTTGTAATAACAAACACAGCTCCTACAAAAGCAATAACCATACTCGTTATCATATACTTCTTCGGTTTTATATGCTTATATCCCCATAAAATACAAATAGAAATCATCGGCATAAGTGATTCCATAATGGAAGCTACCATTACACCCGACTTACCCATTAACATTTGCCCTAAAAATATGAGGACATTATATACTGTAAATGCCATCGTTCCAAAAAAGACGAGTAACTTTCCTCTTCCCTCTAAACGAAATGCCTGTTTTCCTTCTTTCATTAACAACAATACAATCAGCATTATCGCCACTGCTCCATAACGAATAAGCGAAAAATAAAATGGATCTATGTATTCTAGCGCATGATCAGCAACCGGAAACATCGCTCCCCATGACATACTCGCAATTAAACACGCTAAAGCCCCTATTATCATTTGACCTCTTCTCACCGCAATCCCCCGTTTCTTTCTATTTGCACAAAGAGAATTGTAAAAGAAAAAATATATCACGTAAAATGATTCAAAATGATGTTAACTATCATTTATAATGATAGTTAACATCAAGGGGGATTACAAAATGGAATTAAGAGAATTACAAATCTTTAAAAGCGTTGCCGACCAGGGTAGTGTAAGTAACGCAGCAAAGGAATTAAATTATGTACAATCAAATGTAACTGCACGTATTAAACAACTAGAAAACGAATTAAAAACCCCGCTCTTTTACCGCCATAAACGAGGGATGACTTTAACAGCTGAAGGAAGAAAAATGCTCGTTTATGTTAATAAAATTTTGCAAGATGTCGACGAACTAAAACAAGTATTTTTAGATAGTGAAACACCCTCCGGTATATTAAAAATCGGTACAGTAGAAACAGTAAGTACATTACCTACCATTTTATCTTCTTACTATAAAAGCTATCCGAATGTCGATTTATCATTACAAGCGGGTCTAACAGAAGAATTGATTAGAGAAGTACTTGATCATCAATTAGATGGTGCCTTTATATCAGGTCCTATTAAACATCCACTAATCGAACAATACGATGTTAGTACAGAAAAATTAATGCTTGTAACACAAAATAAAGCTTTTCATATAGAAGAATTTACAACAACGCCTCTACTCGTTTTTAACCAAGGATGTGGATACCGTTCCAAACTAGAACGATGGCTGAAAGACGAAGGTTTGCTACCAAAAAGAATTATGGAATTCAATATATTAGAGACAATATTAAACAGCGTTGCACTCGGCCTCGGAATTACACTCGTACCACAGTCTGCTGTCCATCATCTTTCTAAAGCAGGTAAGGTACATTGTCATGCAATCCCTGAAAAATACGGCAGTATTTCAACGGTTTTCATACGCCGTAAAGATAGCTATATGACGAATTCAACGCGTAGTTTTTTAAAAACAATTGAAGAACATCATCATATCAATATGCTGTGAAAGACATTCTTACATGAATGTCTTTTTTTCTTACAAAAGTGTAAGTCTTTCGTAAGCTAATTCGATAGTTGCAAGTGGACATATTTCCTATAATTAAGACATAAGCAGGGCAACAACAATTCGAAAAGGAGCGGATACGCATGATGAACAATATGAAATCAAATAAATTTTTACATACAATGGGCATGGTGCTATCCGCACTTGTCGATGCAAAAGCTGTTGCAACTACATTAAACAAATAAGGAGAGATTATAATGAACAACATTACTTTCAACAAATCAGACTTTACCCCGCATTAACGGGCAGTAAGACTCCCACTTCAAAATTCAGCGAAATCAAAGAAGTTAGGTTTAGGATCAACTGCCCGTAAAAGCCCGATTGGTTCAACTAATAATCAGCGAGGGATACCCCGCCCTCACTGATTAAAGTTTCACTTTATCGGACTTGCAAGTGGAGCTACTCTTCTTACAGCTTTCATTTACACACTTGCTCAAGGTCTTATTTAATACTTTGTTTCCCCAAACCCCTTTATATATAGAAAAAGCTGTTCGTCTTATAGACAAGCAGCTTTTTAGTTTGTTTCATATATAATTTGACCTGTTTTCTTAATATCATATCCGCCAATTGCATTTAATTCATTATGAAATTCTTCCGATTGCAGAATGTCTTTCACGACTTCAATCAGCTCTTCATTTTCTTTATTCTTCAAAATTACTAAATCATACTGTTCTTTCATGATTGGAATAAAGTCCACATTTACAATTTGCGAAAACTTTTCTGAACCTACTCCTACATCAGCTTTTCCATTTGCAACTTGCGTGGCAACACCCAGATGATTCGATTCTTCCCATTCATATCCACTAATATCAGCTTTATTTAATTTTTGGATTCGTAATTGTTCATCCACTAACACTCTAATACCAGAACCCTTTTCTCGATTTACAAACTTTATAGTGGATCCGGATATGTCAGCCCATGTCTTTATTTTCTTCGGATTTCCTTTTTGGACATAAAACCCTACATTTCTGGACAATAAATTAATCATAATACATGGTTGACCTACTAAAATGCGTTTTACGTAAGGAACATTATATGTACCCGTTTCACCATCAAACAAATGCAAACTAACGATACTTCCTTCTCCTTGATACATTTTCACTAAACTTGTTAAGCTACCTTGATACGCTCTTAAAACATTAGAACTTGGCAAACGATTTTCTATACGTTTAGCTAACATATCTAACGTTAGTTCTTGACCACTAATAATACACGTGTTCAAGATACTACTACCATCGTTTTTCACAGGAGTAACTTGTACCTTTCCTGTTTTCATTTGTTTTATATATTGATCTAAATCCACTGCATCAATGCGCATCTGTCTACCAACTCTATAAGAAGGAAGTTCTCCTTTTTTAATTAAGTCGTATACAGTTAATTTTGATACCTTTAATCGCTTTGCTACTTCTTCCGTTGTGTAGGAATGATGATCCATAGACGATTCCTCACTTTCTCCTTTCATTGTAACAAAGAAAAGAATATTTCTCCTATTTTTTAAAAATAGATATATGTTCAAATTATATTCAATTATAACTAGTTATATTTAGTTATAATTAGTTATAATTAGTTATATCAAAACGAAAAGGGATTTTTTTATGAATAAATTTACATTACGTTCTATTGGGGCACTTATACTTTCTTTCCTTCTTATATTTAGTGCTGCTTGTACAAGTGGGGAAAAGAATACAAAGTCAGCTGCTAAAGAAGATAAAACAGTTGAACTGACTATCTCAGCTGCTGCAAGCTTACAAGATGCATTAAAAGAAATTGAAAAACAATATAAAGAAAAAGAGCCAAATATCAAACTTTCTTTTAACTTCGGTGCTTCTGGAGCACTTCAACAACAAATTGAACAAGGTGCACCTGCTGATTTATTCTTCTCTGCAGCAGAAGATAAATTCCAAACCCTTGTAAAGAAAGGATTCATTAATGAAAAAGAAGGGAAAAATCTTCTTGGAAATGAACTAGTTCTAGTCATCCCTAAAGATAGTTCTCTTACAAAATTTCAAGATTTAAAAGATGAGAAAATCAAAAAAATTGCACTTGGTACACCTGAATCTGTACCTGCTGGAAAATATGCAAAGGCTTCTCTAACACACGAAAACCTTTGGAATGATGTTCAAAATAAAGTCGTATTTACAAAAGATGTTCGCCAAGTGTTAACATATGTAGAAACAGGGAATATCGATGCTGGTATCGTATACAAAACAGATGCTCTCATTTCAGATAAAGTAAAGATTGGTGAAACAGCAGCAGCTACTTCTCATGAGCCAATCCACTATCCTTTAGGTGTTATAAAGGAATCTAAACATAAGAAAGAGGCGACTTCATTTTATGAGTATTTGCAGTCAAAAGATGCACAATCTATCTTTAAGAAATATGGATTTACAGTCCTGTCGTAATTACTATGAGCATTGATGCTATTATATCGCCTGTCTTTCTATCTTTAAGAGTAGCTGCGTGTGCCACTATTCTCGTTACAATTTTAGGGACGATTGTCGGGCGAGCACTAGCTCGCTCCTCATGGCGATATAAAGTACTATTAGAAACCATATTTTTATTACCAATGGTACTTCCACCAACTGTTATCGGCTTCTTTCTCATTATCATCTTTGGAAACAACAGCCCGATTGGAAGGTGGGTTGAATCATTATTTCAGCAGTCTATTATGTTCACATCTACCGCTGCGATCATCGCTTCTACAGTTGTTGCATTTCCGCTTATGTACCAATCAGCGAAAACGGGATTTTCTATCGCAAATGTACAAATTGAAGAAAGTGCTCGTGACCTTGGCGCAAGTGAATATCAAGTTTTTCTGCACGTTACACTTCCGCTCGCATTTCCTGCATTACTAAGCGGGATGATTTTGAGCTTTGTCCGCGCGCTCGGTGAGTTTGGTGCTACACTCATGTTTGCCGGGAACATTCCTGGTAAAACACAGACAATCCCAACTGCAATTTACATGGCCATTGACGCAAGTAATATGCAACTCGCCTGGACACTTGTGGTTATCACTATTAGTATGTCACTCCTATTTCTGCTATGTATTCAGCTTATTAACAAAAGAATTACTAACCTTTAAAGCAGCTTTTTTGGAAGCTGCTTATTTATTTCTTAGGAAATAAATAAGTCGTTGGGAAATAACTGAATTTTACCTCTTATTGAAATATACATTTTATTTGAATTCACTTTCTAAAATAGGCAATTTCCTGTTATTATATGGAGGTGTTTCAAAAAATGAAGAAATGAAAACGCATTTATATCGTGAATTCTTCATCCTGTTTTAGCGATCGGTAATCTTCTACTCTATTAGTGGGGCATTACCGATCGTTAGAACGATATGTAATTATATTGGTATAGGAAACCGAAGGGAGTCTTGTAATGGACATTTTATTAGCGCTTCTTCCTGCAATTGCATGGGGAAACATCTTATTAGTAAGCGTAAAAATGGGCGGTGGTGCATATAGCCAAACGGTAGGTATGACAATCGGTGCTCTATTCTTCGCAACAATTATGTATGTATTTACTCAACCAGCTTTAACAATGACAGTCTTAATTGTTGGTTTTATTTCAGGTTTATTCTGGGCTTTAGGACAAGTAAACCAATTAAAAACAGTTGAAAAACTAGGTGTTTCAACTACCGTAACAATTTCTACTGGTATGCAACTTGTTGCAACTTCTATCTTTGGGGTTATCGCTTTCCGTGAATGGACTACTACGACAACAATTGTTCTGGGAACGATTGCAATCCTATTAATCGTAGTTGGTGTTGTATTCACATCACTAGATGATAAAGAAAATGCTCAGCCACCAGGACAATTGAAAAAAGGACTTCTTACTTTAATTGTTTCTACTTTCGGCTATCTTGTATATGTAATTATTATTCGTTGGTATAATATCGATGGTTGGTCTGCTATTTTACCACAAGCAGTTGGTATGTTTGTTGGTGCGGTTGTACTGACGTCTAAACATAAACCATTTAACAAATATGCAATTCGTAATGCTTTATCCGGTTTACTATGGGGAACGGGAAACTTATTCTTACTTCTTTCATTACCACGTGTCGGAGTAGCAACAAGCTTCCCATTATCTCAAACTGGAATCGTTATCTCAACATTCGGTGCAATTGTCTTCTTAGGTGAAAAGAAAACAAAACGTCAATTGATCTTTATTGCACTAGGCAGTGTTTTAATTATCGGCGGTGCTGTATTACTTGGTATGACAAAAGCATAATCTTATATTCTATCAGTAAACCCCTGAAGCATATATGCTTCAGGGGTTTTTCAATTCTAATTATTTTCTAGATATAATTATTTGTATGTTCTTGCCCCTTATAATTGCTCTTCCACTCTAGCAAACCAGCTACACATATAAAGAGATTAATAACAGCTAATATTAGTATGACGTAGAAACCAGTATAAGTAATAGCCCTTTCCTTTACCATGAATTTCCGCCTTCCCATTATCCATTCCATCTACGGTAAGTCTTTTCTTTTTACAAAATTCTCTTAAAGATGATATCGTTTTTATAACATATCTCTACTAGAAAGGAATAAAGGATATGCTAACTAAACATCGAATTTTATTTATTGGTGCCGGTCGTATGGCCGAAGCTATATTTTCCGGATTACTTAAAACAAGCAAAGAGTACATCGAAGAAATTATCGTCTCTAACCGAAGCAACGCAGAAAAACTAAAACAGTTACAACATCGATATAATGTGTCTACTGCAACAGATTGGAAGCAGCATGTTACATCTGTCGATACGGTTGTTTTAGCAATGCCACCTTCTGCTCATGAAGAGTTATTAGCTGAGCTATCTCCGTTAATATCAAATCAACTTGTCGTAACAGTAGCAGCTGGCATTGGACCATCTTATTTAGAAGCTAGACTCCCAAAAGGCACGCCTGTTGCTTGGATTATGCCTAATACAGCTGCTGAAATTGGAAAGTCTATCTCCTTATATACAATGGGACAATCAATAAAAGAGATGCATCAAGAAACCCTGCAACTGCTTTTAAGAGGTATTGGTACTTCGCAACTTTGTACTGAGGAAGAAGTTCATCAGCTTACTGCAGTTACTGGAAGTGCACCAGCCTTCCTTTATTACTTTGCTGAAAGCTTAATTGAAGCAACAAAAAGTTATGGAGTCGATGAAGAAACCGCAAAACATCTTGTCATTCAAATGATTTCTGGCTCTGCTTCTATGCTCGAACAAACGCAAGATCCAGCTAACCTCCGCGAACAAGTAACAACGCCAGGTGGTTCCACAGCTGAGGGTCTCAAAACTTTATATGAATATAATTTTTCAGAGGCAATTCAAAAAGCAGTAGAAGCAACAAACAAAAAAGCTAGGGGGAAATAATATGACTTTAACAAGTTTAAAGGACTATACAACATTACATAACGGTGTAAAAATGCCTTGGTTTGGTTTAGGTGTTTTTAAAGTAGAAGATGGTTCAGAAGTAATTGATTCTGTAAAAGCAGCAATTAAAAATGGCTACCGCAGCATCGATACTGCAGCAATCTATCAAAATGAAGAAGGCGTTGGACAAGCGATTCGTGAATCCGGTGTTTCACGTGAAGAATTATTTATTACCTCAAAAGTATGGAATAGCGATCAAGGATATGAAACAACACTTCAAGCATTTGAAACTACATTAGAGAAATTAGGTCTAGAATATTTAGATTTATATTTAGTACATTGGCCTGTAAAAGGGAAATATACCGAATCATGGAAAGCATTAGAAAAGCTTTATAAAGATGGCCGTGTTCGCGCTATCGGTGTGAGTAATTTCCACATTCACCACTTACAAGACGTATTTGAAATTGCTGAAATTAAGCCAATGGTCAACCAAGTGGAATACCACCCACGTTTAGCACAAGAAGAGTTACACGCTTTCTGTAAAGAACATAATATCCAGCTTGAAGCTTGGTCACCATTAATGCAAGGACAACTACTAGATAATCCAACGTTACAAGAAATTGCGACAAAATATAATAAATCAACTGCGCAAATTATTTTACGCTGGGATTTACAAAACGAAGTTGTAACAATCCCTAAATCAATTAAAGAACATCGCATTATTGAAAATGCAAACATCTTCGACTTTGAATTAAGTGCTGATGATATGAAAGCAATTCAAGCTTTAAATGAAGATCGTCGCGTTGGTCCAGATCCAGATAACTTTAACTTCTAAGCGAAAAACCACTGCCATATGCAGTGGTTTTTTCATTTGAGATAACTGAAAATTTAAACTATATTCCATTTGGTTGACACTTCATTGTTCAAGGTGTAAGATTTTGAATTATCAAAGAAACACAAAAATTAATAAAATTTATTCGTTTACTCATTGTATCAAGAGAGGTGGAGGGACTGGCCCTTTGAAACCTCGGCAGCAGGTTCATTTTGAATACTGTGCCACTTCCTGCAAGCTTTATGCTTGAAAGATAGAATGAGGGACTTCGTTTATATACGGGTGCATAACTTGTACGTAAAAATCCCTCTTTCTCAATATGAAAAGAGGGATTTTTTATTTTTCATTTCCCTCATCATCATCCAAACTTAATTATTTAGGAGGAAAATCAAATGAAAAAGAAGTTTGTACCCGGTATTGCATCAGTTGTAGGAGTAAGTATTTTATTAACTGGTTGCGGTAGTTATAAAAACGAAGCAAGCGGAGCAAATGCAAAAGACGAGGCACCTAGCAAACAGGTTTTAAATTTATCTTCACCTACTGAAATACGAACAATGGATACGGCCCGTGCTACAGATACTGATTCTGGTCAAGTAATGAGAAACGTATTTGAAGGTTTGTATAATCTTGGTGAAGGTAACAAACCTTTCCCTGGCGTTGCAAAATCTCATGAAGTAAGTGGCGATAAAACAAAATACACATTCCACCTGCGAGATTCAAAATGGTCAAACGGCACTCCTGTTACAGCGAAAGATTTTGTGTTCGCTTGGCAGAGAGCCGTAGATCCAGCAACAGCCTCTGAATATGCATTTCTATTCTTTGATATTAAAAATGCAACAAAAATTAACAACAAAGAACTTCCAGCCGACCAACTTGGTGTAAAAGCAGTTGATGACCATACGTTTGAGGTAGAATTGGAGCGTCCTGTTCCGTATTTTATTAGCTTAACAGCGTTCCCAACATTTCTACCAATTAACGAGGAATTCTTTAAAGCACAAGGTGATAAGTACGCTTTAGAAGATCATACAATCTTGTACAATGGAGCTTTTACACTAAGCGATTGGAAGCACGAACAAAGCTTTAAATTCAAGAAAAACCCTACCTATTGGGATAAAGATACTGTCAAACTAGAAGAAATCAATTTTAACGTCGTAAAAGAAAAATCAACAGAAGTAAATTTATTCGAGTCAAAACAATTAGATCGTATAAAACTAACATCTGACTTTGTCGATAAATATAAAAAGGATGCTAACTTTAAAGAACGTCCAAACGTAGGCGTACAATTTTTACGTATGAATCAACAAAACAAAGTACTTCAAAATGTTTCTGCACGCCAAGCAATTAATCAAACAATTGATAGAAAATCCTTTGTAAATACGTTATTAAATGATGGCTCTACATCAACACTTGGTCTCGTTCCAAAAAACTTTGCAAAAGGACCTGAAGGAAAAGACTTCCGTACTGCAAACGGCGATTTAACAAAAGTTGATACAAAATCTGCACAAGAGTTATGGAAAAAAGCTAAACAAGAGCTTGGTTCTGAAAAGATAACATTAGAATTATTAACGAGTGATGCTGACCTTGATAAGAAAACTGGTGAATTCTTAAAAGGGCAACTAGAAAAGAATTTAGATGGATTAACAGTAAATATAAAACCGCAACCGCGTAAGCAACAAGTTTCGCTTTTATTAAAAGGTGACTACGAAATCGGAATTGACGGCTGGAGCCCTGACTTTGCGGATCCAATTACATTCCTTGAGCTATTTACAACGAATAACCCTTATAACTTAGATCATTACTCTAATAAGGAATTCGATGAAACAATAGCAAAAGTGAAAACAACTTTAGCTGGTGATGAAAAAGCTCGCTGGGAAGCATTACTAGCATCCGAGAAAATATTATTTAAAGACTCTGTTATCGCTCCTCTTTACCAAAAAGGCGAATCTTATTTAGAACGTTCTTATGTGAAAGGAATTGTGCAAGTAGACTTTGCGGGTCAATTAAATTTCAAGTGGGCAAAAATTGAAAAATAAAGTAAAACCGTAATAAGTGAGGGTTCTTCATCCCCACTTATTATTAGCCCACACCAATTGTTTTTTTAGCAAAATATATTAAAAGCAGGTTCTCTCACACAAGAGAATCTACTTTTTCAATATATTATTCTAAGAAATTAACATTCTATTTTTATTATTGACATATAGTTCTTTCCAGTGTTAATATTCTAAATAATCAAAGAAACAAAATATTTCACCATCAAAATATAATGTCTACTACGTTGAAACATATAACGATAGATTACAGCTCAACATGTATATACATATAGAACACCTGATTACCTATAAACAAATATTTATAATAGGTTTCATCTCCTTCTATAGCTACTTCAAGACATGGACATTATGACGTTACGAACAACACATTTAGGGAGGAACGAACAATGAAGAAAAAAGTTGTACCTGTTGTTGCATCTGTTTTAGGGGCAAGTCTATTACTAACTGCTTGCGGGGGAAATAAAGATAATGCAGGCGGAGCGAAAGCAAACGATAAAGTACCTGATAAACAAGCAATTAACTTATCATTCGCTTCAGAAATTCCAACAATGGATGTTGCAAAAGCAACGGATGGGGAATCCATGAATGTAATGCGCAATGTTTTTGAAGGTTTATATGCAATGGGAGAAGATAATAAACCGATTCCTGGTGTTGCTGAGTCGGTTGACACTAGTCCCGATAAAACAAAATATACATTCCATCTGCGTGATTCAAAATGGTCAAACGGTACTCCTGTTACAGCAAAGGACTTCGTCTTTGCTTGGCAACGTGCCGTAAATCCTGATACAGCAGCTGAATACGCATTCTTATTCTTCGATGTACAGAATGCGAAACAAATAAACCAAAAACAATTACCAATTGATCAACTAGGGGTCAAAGCTGTTGATGACAAAACGTTAGAAGTACAACTAGACCGTCCTGTTCCTTACTTCTTAAGCTTAACGACATTCTCAACATTCTTGCCAATTAATGAAGAGTACTTAAAGTCTCAGGGCGATAAATACGGTTTAGAAACAAATCATTTAATTTACAACGGTGCTTTCACATTAGATAACTGGAAACACGAACAAAGTTTCCAATTGAAGAAAAACCCTAACTATTGGGATGCTAAAACGGTAAAATTAGAAGAAATCAACTTCAATGTCGTTAAAGATAAGTCTACAGAAGTGAATTTATATGATTCAGGACAAATTGATCGCGTTGCTTTAACTGCAGAGTTTGTTGATAAATATAAGAGCGATCCAAACTTCAAGGAACGCGCTGAAGTCGGCATTCAATTCTTACGACTAAATCAGAAAAATGAAACATTAAAAAATCAACATGCACGCCTTGCTATTAACGGCGCAATGAATAAAAAAGCATACGTAGAAACAATTTTAAATAACGGTGCTGTTCCAGCTGAAGGAATGGTTCCTGCGAAATTTGCAAAAAGTCCAGAAGGCAATGACTTCCGTAAAGAAAATGGAAATCTAGTCAAGGATGATGTGAAAACAGCGAAAGAAAACTGGAAAAAAGCAAAACAAGAACTTGGTACTGACAAAGTAACAATCGAACTATTAACAAGTGACAATGCTTTAGCTAAAAAGACTGGTGAATATTTAAAAGGTGAGTTAGAAAAGAACTTAGATGGATTAACAGTGAATTTAAAACCGCAACCACGTAAACAACAGTTGAAACTACTATTAAGTGGTGACTATGAAATTGGTATTGACGGCTGGGGCCCTGACTTCGCTGATCCAATTACATTCTTAGATTTATTTACAACAGATAGTGCTTATAACTTCGATAAGTACTCTAACAAAGAGTACGATGAGCTCATTCATAAAGTGAAAACAGATTTAGCTGGCGATGAAAAAGCACGCTTTGAAGCAATGAAGCAAGCTGAAAAAATTCTATTACAAGACGGCGCTGTCGCTCCTTTATACCAACAAGGTCGTTCTTACTTACAACGCTCTTTCATTAAAGGACTTGTAACGACTGACTTCGGCGGTGAATTTAACTATAAGTGGACAGAAGTTGCAAAATAACAAAAGTAAAAGGTATCCTACGAAGGATACCTTTTACTTTTATACAACTTTAACTACAGAGCTTCCTCTTCCCTTTACCATTCCTTTTATAGCTAAAGTCGTCACTGCTACTAATTGTGTAACCAATACAATAACTAATAATGAAATAATATTTCTCTCTAAACTAACTCCTCCGAATATTATTGTATAATAGCCATTTGCTGCATATGTTGCTTGAAATAATTCACCGATCGTTTGATACGTTTTAGAAAGCATTTCAGTACCTCCTCACAACTTCAATTTACCATATACATACAAATCATTTTTGATTTAAATTGCGGATGAGCCCTTGTGACTGCAGGATAATAATTTATTTTCAACACATACATAATTACATGTTTTTGGGAAAAACTTGTATAGAACGAATTTACATAAGGAGGAATTTATAATGAGAATTCTACTATCAGTTTTATTAGCTCTTATGCTAGTACCTGCATTAACAGGATGTAAAGCCCCTGCAAAAGAAGACACAACTTCTAATAAAAAGACGACTGAAGAAGCAAAAAATGAGGCTCCTGCAGATTTAAAACTAAACTTTAATGAATTTAGTTTAGATGCAGACTATCAAGATACGAAGAAAGACTACGAAGCTGATTATAAGAATGTAGCCGCTGATAAGAAAATGGAAGCAAAGCTTGAAGACCATAAAACAAATGCAAAGTTTACAGGTGACGAGGCTATTACAAAATTAAGCCCACTTCTACAAGAATTAAAATTTGATAAAGATACTCCTGACCAAGAAGTAATCGATCAAGTAGTGAACGTGTTCAAACTTGATAAAGACTACCAAAAATTCGATTTAGAAGTTGTCTTCTCTGATGGAACGAAAAAAGAATATAAAAGAGAAATAAAATAAAGAAGTAGGCGATTGCCTACTTCTTTATTTTTGCATATCTTAAATCTGGTTTAGATCCAACATAATATTGAAGTCCAGATACCGTTTGTTTTTGTAAATAGGAATCCGACGGGAATATAATTGGAATTAATGGTGAATCTGTAAACATAATATCTTCCGCTTTATGCAATAAGTCAAAACGCTTATCTTCATTTTGTTCAACTTCTGCTTCCTTCACTAAAGCATCAAATTCTTTATTATGCCATTTTGCATAATTGTTTGGACCATCACCTGCATATAAATCTAATTTAGTAATTGGATCTAATAAAGAACCGCCCCATCCCATATAAGCCAATTGGAAATCACTTTGCTTATATGTGTCGATGTAACTCTTCCACTCTTTATTTTCTAATTTAATATCTACGCCAAGATTTTTCTTAAACATTTCTTGCATTGCTTCTGCTACTTTTTTATGTTGTGTATCTGTAGTGAATTTTAATGTTACTTCAGGTAATGTAGACCAGCCTTGTTCTTTCATGCCTTCTTCTAATAATTTTTTCGCTTCTGCTGGATCAAATTTAACGTAACCACCTTTTTCTTTACGGAAATCACGCCCACTTTGTGTTTTTGCTCCTTCTGGAACGAATGCATTTGCTTCTTGTGCATTGTTTTTATACAGTTTTTCAACAATAAACTTACGATCAACTGCTAATGAGAATGCTTTACGTACTTTCGCATTTGTGAATGGCTCTTTTTCTACGTTAAACGAATAAATATAAGATGAAAATCCTGCAACACGTTTATATTCTTTATTTCCTTTTTCTTTTTCAATCATTTCTTGCGGTAAACCGCTTAGTAAATCTAATTCTTTTGATTTATATAATTGGTACGCTGTTTTAGAATCTGGAATAATACGAAACTCAATTTCTTTTAATGTTACCTTTTTATCATAGTATTCTTTATTTTTTTGTACTGTAATAGCCTGATTATGCTTCCATTCTTTTAATGTGAATGGCCCGTTCGTAATTAACTCTTTTGGATCTGTTTTTAATTTATTATTATCATCAATCGACTTTTTAGCTAATGGAATAAATAATGAGCTTGCTAATTTCTGTTTAATAGAAGCAACTGGATGTTCAAGAGTTACCTTTAATGTTTGAGGATCAACGACTTGAATACCAACTTGTCCTTCTTCACCTTTTCCAGTATTGTATGCCTCTGCCCCTTTAATAAAATACATTTCTGTTGCATTCATAGAACCCGTTTTCGGATTCAATAATCGCTTCCATGCAAATTCAAAATCATTTGCTGTAATAGCAGAACCATCTGACCATTTAATATCTTTCTTTAAATGAATTGTATACTCAGTTCCATCAGCATTTACTTCTTCTTTCTCTGCTAATTCATTTTGATATTTCCCATCACTATCTTGCGTATATAAGCTTGAGAATAAATGTCCAATTACATAACCTGACGTGCTATCTGTCGCAATAGCGGAATCAAGTGTATATGGATCGCTACCAATATTCGTTACTAATCGATCTCCTTCTCCCTTACCAGCACTCGCCTTTTGCGTCTCTTTCTTACCGCAAGCGACAGAAGTAATTGCTAAAACAGTCATAATGACAAACAGTAAAAACTTCTTCATCCTACATTCTCCTTTAACCTGAAATTTTTGGTGTTGATGCCAATAGTGTTTTTGTATAAGAATGTTGTGGATTACAGAACACTTCGTCCGTATTTCCAAATTCAACAAGTTCTCCTTTATATAAGACAGCCACTTTTTCACATAAATAGTGAACCATCGGCAAATCATGTGCGATAAATAAATATGTATAGCCTTGTTCCTTTTGAATCTTTTGCAGCAGATGTACAATTTGAATTTGCAATGAAACATCTAATGCTGAAATTGGTTCATCAAGAATCAATACTTCTGGCTCACACAATAACGCTCTTGCAATAGCAATTCGTTGACGTTGTCCTCCGCTAAATTCGTGCGGATAGCGATCGATATATCGTCTATCTAATCCCACACGTTCTAGCGCATCACCTGCTACTTTATCCTTTAATCCTTTATCACCTAAACCGAATGAAATATAACCCTCCGTTACGCTATCGCGTACTTTCCAGCGCGGATTTAATGCTGCTGTGGAATCTTGAAAAATGAACTGTACTTTCTGTAAAAAATCTCGCCTATGAGCTGATTTCAGCTTGTGAACGACTTGACCGTTATAATCAATTTCACCAGACGTTGGACTCTCAATCCCTGCTATGAGCTTTCCAAGTGTTGTTTTTCCTGAACCACTTTCACCAATAATGCCAAGTGTTGTTCCTTTCGGAATAGAAAGTGATATGTCTTTTAACGCTGTGATTTCTTTACTTTTACTTCCATACGTTTTCGTTACTTGCTTTATAGTAATTAAATCTGTCGTCATGAGGCATTCACCTTCTCTTTTGATTTCGCTTTATTATGCTCTAGAACATGTTGCCAACAATGTGAACTATGCTCCTTAGAATATGTGGTTCTCTCTGGAAAACGATGAATACATTCTTTTATCGCTACTGGACAACGATTTACAAAAGGACAACCAAAGCTATTTAATGTTTCAATGGAAGGTGTCGTTCCTTCTATAGCACGTAATACCTTTTCGGAATCATCCATATTCGGAATTGCTTGTAATAAACTTTTCGTATATGGATGTTTAGGAGAACCTATTACCTCCTGTATCGTTCCTTTTTCAACAACACGTCCCCCGTACATAACAACTACTCGATCAGCTACTTCACGTACAAGTGCCAAATCATGTGTAATTAATAAAATACTCGTATTTTGTTTTTCTTTTCTTTCTTTTAATAGCCCCATAATTTGTTTCTGAATCGTTACATCTAACGCTGTTGTCGGCTCGTCTGCAATTACAAGCTTTGGGTGACAAGCAAACGCAATTGCTAAACAAATACGCTGCCTCATACCTCCGCTTAATTGATGTGGGTACTGTTCAAAGCGTTTCTCTGCTTCATGTATCCCTAAACCCGTTAACAAGTTAATCGCAATTTCCTTTGCTTCTCTTTTCGATTTTTTCCCATGTTGCAAAACTACTTCTGTAATTTGTTTGCCTACCTTCATCGTTGGGTTTAAAGATGAAAGCGGATCTTGAAATATAAAGGAAATATCTTTTCCGCGAATTTGATTCCATTCTGACTCTTGTAAATTCGTTAATTCATTTGCTTGGAAAGCTATATTCCCATCATCGATATGAATAGATTCTTGATTTAATCCGACAATAGATTGTGCTGTAACACTTTTTCCTGAACCACTTTCTCCTACAAGTGCAACGATTTCACCTTCATTAATAGAAAAGGAAACATGCTTCACAATTGCTTGCTTACTATTCTCTTTTTCAACGGTCAATGTTACGTTTTCTAAAGATAAGAGCTGTGCCATGTTTTTTCTCCTTTCGATTCCGTTTTACAATCTTCGGATCAATTGCATCTTGCAAACCATCACCAATTGCATTAAATGCAAACATAATGAGTGCAATCATGATTGCTGGGAAGAATAGCTGCCACCATTCTCCGCTCAATAATGTCCCAAGTGCATCATTCGTCATCGTCCCCCAGCTTGCTGCCGGTGATTGCACTCCTAGTCCGATAAAGCTTAAAAATGATTCTGAGAAAATAGCTGCTGGAATTGTAAATGATAAATTTACGATAATAATGCCTGTTAAGTTCGGAATGATATGTCCGTATATAATCTTCATATGCGATGTACCTAATCGCTCTGCTGCAATAACAAATTCTCTTTGTTTTAAAGACAAGACCTGCGCTCTAACGAGACGTGCCATGCCAATCCATCCTGTTAACGCAAGAGCGATTATAATTGTAAAAAGTCCTGGTTTCATCACGATCAATAGTAAAATAACAATTAATAAATATGGGATACCATATAACACTTCAATCCCTCGTATAATCCATTCATCTATTAACGTTCCAAGACGATTACGCCCTCTCACATATCCACTAAATCCACCAATCAGTACACCAAGCCCTATATCGAGGGCAGCTGCTACTAATCCAACTGTTAGTGAAATCTTCCCACCAGCCCAAGTACGTGCCCAAATATCTCTCCCTAGATCATCTGTTCCAAACCAATGTTCACTACTCGGCGGTAAATTTGTTGCCTTTTTTACTTGTTCACTCGCAGTAAATAAAGTTAAACTTTCGCCAATAAGCGAGAAAACAATAATTAGCAATAACGTCACTGTTCCTAAAACTGCGATTGGATTCGATATAAACTTACGAAACACTTCTTTCTTTCTGCTAATTGTTTGCTGATTTTTATTTATCGTTAATTCTTTTTTCTCTTCTTTCGTTAATAACTGTTCATTAATCTCATAAGCTCCCATTTAAATATCCCCCCTCCTTATGTAATAGAACGAATACGCGGATCAACAATGCGATGAATAATATCTGTAATGAAAATACAAGCAATTAATAACGCACTATAGAAAATCGTTGTTCCCATAATCACCGGATAGTCTCGGTTAAAAATACTATCTACAAAATATTTTCCTAGGCCAGGAATTGAAAAGATTTTTTCAATAACAAAAGTCCCTGTTAAGAGTCCAGCCATTAACGGTCCAACAAATGTAAGTACTGGAACAATCGCATTTCGAAGAGCGTGTCCTATAATAATCTTCTTAATTGGTATACCTTTTGCTCTTGCTAGCTTAATATAATCACTCTGCAGTACTTCGATCATATTAGAACGCACAAACCTTGTAATAACTGCGATTGGCCCTAACGCTAATGCAAAGGATGGCAATACCGTATGTTCGAATGTTCCCCAAGAGGCTACTGGTAAAAACTCAAATTGGATAGCGAATACTTGTATAAATAGTGGTGCTAAAATAAAACTTGGAATAGAAATACCTAAAATTGCGAGCAAACTCACACTATAGTCAATTACTCTCCCATGATATAGAGCAGCAAATGTCCCTGCCGCAATTCCTACTAACAATGAAATAACAAGTGCTTGTAGACCAATAATTGCTGATGGACCAAAGCCAGTTGTTATAATTTCTGATACACCTTGCCCGGTTGATTGAACCGATTCACCAAAATCAAAATGAACTACACCGTCTAAATAAGCAACATATTGATTCCATAACGGTTCATCAAGGTGATACTTCGCTCTCATGTTTTGGATCACTTCTTCAGGAAAGATTTTTGCATCTGATGAAAATGGATCTCCCGGAATAATATGCATAATTAGAAATGTCACTGTCGTAATAACCCATAGTGTGAACACCATAACCGATAATTTTTTAATTACATACACTTCAATAACCCCCTAAACACATGAATTTACTTTGTTTTATGAATGTACTTTTTCCATTACTCCCTTTTCTCTTTTTAGAATACAAAAAGCCTTGATCTTAAAAAATAAGATCAAGGCTTAACAAACAAAGGCCCATCACTTATCTTTCAAGACTTGCTTGCTGGAATTAGCACGGTGTTCCTATTACAGAACCCGCTGCTGAGGTGTCATAGGGCCAGTCCCTCTACCTCTCTGGATAAGTAAATTGCTATATTATTATTTGGTTCAAATTGTATATTTCGAATTATAATTCTGAAAAATTGAAAAGTCAATCGAATTGGATAAATTTAGAAAAATCAGTTTTTAATTCGTTTATCGAAATTACAGTTTTCGGCTTATCATAAAAAGAAATGATGTTAAAGGAGTTATAAGATGGACCCCTTACTTCTTGCTACTATAGGATTACCCTTAACAATCGTTATACTTGTCATCATCGGCTCCTATAAACTCTTTATTAAAAAGAAACGTATTACTTCTTTTTATACTCCTTTCGATAATATTACCGGGCAAACTATTTCCGAATTTCACGAAGAACAGAAAATATTAGTATCTGAGGATGAAGACAGAGATGGCAAGAAGAAAAAATAACCTTGCACAGGCAAGGTTATTTTTTCGTTTCTGCTTGAAAACGTTTATAGTATGTCGATGCTGTTGCAAAGTTAATTTCTATATCACGAATCAACGATGAATCTTCTTCTTTAGCTAACTTCTGTAATTTTTTCATCGCTTGTTCTGATTCATTCAAGAAACCAACATATACCTCATGTTCTTGCTCTTTCGACTTCGGAACACGAATTTCTTTACGTATATGATCAATATCTTCTAACATGCTCGTTGTTACCTTTTGCACGTCTTCTTTATATGTTGCATTCGTTATTTCCTTACCGCCCTTTTCTTTTGCCACTTCAAATAACTGCAGTGCTTTATTAATTTCTTTATTCATTTTTATATCGTATTTTTCATGTACTGCAAGGTATTCTTTCATCTCTTCTGTTTGTTCAGTAGATTGCTCTACCTTTTCTTTCGGTTCTTTCGTATCTTTATTTCCATTACATCCTGCTAGAAGGATCATACTTCCCATTACAGCAATACCCAAAACCTTCTTCATCTCTTCTTCTCCTTTTATCTACAGCTATTACTCATTATAGTTTCTTTTATCTCCACTTGTTATTATACCGAGAACGCCCTACTTTTTACACTTAAGACGACATCGTAATATATATACCAACATGTTTGTCACAGTATCGTCACTTTATACAAATAACTTTTGCAATGCTTTACTACATCACCTTACAAAACTGTAAGCACACATAAAGAACAAACCATGCTAGACTTACATATGCATAACGCAAACATATGTAAGGTTTTAAGGAGAATCATCTATGTACAACACAATGCCTTTTATGGGAGAAGATATTCGTGTCCTTATTCGCGAAAAATCACTTCATATCGAAAATACAGAGAGCCTTCGCCGCGTATTAAAGAAGAAGCATGCTCCATTTAAGTTAGCTCAATATTTAAAACAACAACATACAAATCAATTTCATACCGTGCTAAATATATCGGATAAATCATTAACAATCGAAATCATCGGTCATGTCTACATTGGAAACTTTGCAGATACCTTAAAGGAAATCCCACGTATACCGAAGATTGCTCCTATTATCGTTAAAAAAGCGTATAAAATTACTGACCATACCGATATTATCGACTGTGGGGAAAAAGAAGTCGATAGTAATCGCTGGGTGTGGGATAAACTTGCTGTTTTATATGATACGATCATGAATAATATGTATGAGGTATTTCAAAGAAATGAAAAAAAGAACTGATTCAAACATTCCCTTTGAATCAGTTCTTTTTTGTTAAGCCTCTAAATTTTGTCTTTGTTGCAGTTCAAACTGCTTCTCACTTCTTCTGGCCATAAATAGATAACATAATACTGCCCCTACTTCACAAAGCGCAATAACAACACCCATCGGTAACGCTGTATTACTCCCACCAATACCTACTAGCGGAGCGACAAGCGCTCCTGAAATGAACTGTAATAAGCCTAATAAAGCTGACGCTGTTCCTGCAGCTTGCTTCTGATTTCTCATCGCTAATGAGAACCCAGTTGTTGATACAACCCCGACACTTGATACAACAAGGAATAACGAACATAAAACACCGATTAAACCTATTCCTAGTACGATTGTCAGTAGTAAAGATAGGCCACCAACAGCTGCGATAATAATACCAGCAACAAATAATGTCTTCTCATTCACTTTCCCCGCTAAACGACCCGTTACCTGACTAGCAATAATAATACCGATGCCGTTAATCGCAAAGAATAAACTAAATTGCTGTGGTGATGCTCCGTATATGTTCTGCAACACAAATGGTGAGCCCGAAATGTATGCAAACATTGCCGCTGTTACTAATCCTTGTGACAATGCATATCCCATAAACAGACGGTCCTTTAACAATTTTCCGTACGTCGCCAAAGTCCCTGACAAACCACCCGTTTCTCTTTCTTCAGGAGGTAATGTTTCACGCAATACAAAAGTAGCTGAGATTAACATGCATACGCTAATTGCTCCAAGAACGATGAAAACACCGCGCCACGTTGTAAACTGTAATAATTGCCCCCCAATAATCGGTGCCAAAATAGGTGCTGCTCCGTTTACTAACATAAGCAGTGAGAAAAACTTCGTCATTTCAGAACCTGAGTACATATCACGTACCATCGCACGTGATATAACAATCCCGGCTGATCCTGAAGCTCCTTGTAGGAAGCGCAATAACACTAATGTCCAAATAGATGGCGCAACAGCACAAAGTAAAGAAGAAGCAACATAAATAATAAGAGCAATAATAAGTGGTTTGCGTCTTCCGTAAATATCACTAATTGAGCCAACAAATAATTGTCCTACTGACAGCCCAAGCAGACAAGCTGTTAATGTAAGCTGCGCTAGGGATGCACCTGTTTGCAAGTCATCCGTTAACTTCGGTAATGAAGGCAAATACATATCAATAGATAATGGCCCAATCGCCGTAAGTGTTCCTAATACAAGAATCATCCATAACCTGTTTGCCTTTACAGGTTTATATATTTCGTGATTAACTTCATTCACTTTTTCAATTCACCCTTTCCTATACACACTGAATCGTAACAATTATAGTTACATCATAAACATACGTCAAGTACAGCGCATTTTCCTCTTTCATAATGTAAAAAAAGCGATAGAAATTCTATCGCTTTACTTTTTCACATTGCTATTCGTAAATTTAGATACTGAGGCCATCGTCTCTCCTGTATCTAAATATGTAATTTGAATTGGGTCTCCTACTTCTGTAAACATAGCATACGGGAATTTCTTCACCGGTATCATAAATACCTTTTGTTCATTCTCTAAAAGTACGTACACGATTGTATTTTCACCTGATTTCTCTTTATATACACGTTGTACAATACCTTCTTTTTGCGCTTCTTTTCCTGTTGAGGTTGGTCTAAAGGTATCACCATTACCACTCATTACGTTTTTATAATTCTCAAGCGCTTCTTTCTGCGAAGAACCTGTCGCAAATATTTTTGCATTAGCAGCATATACAACTGTATGTGCACGTACTAGGCCTCCATCATCAACAACCGGAATAATCCAAGCTGGTTTACCGTATACGTTATAAATGACAGGCATTGTCCCATGCCATTTCTCTCTCTTAAAGGAATTATCCACTACTTCTGTAGCTGCTGAACCATCCATAATCCCCTTCACTTCTTTTCCATTATAGTAATATAGCTTGCCTGTGCGTGCATCTACTAATGAATAGCCTAGGGCTGAATCTACTCCTTCTTTTGGAGAAGTAAAGTCTGTAAAATAATATAGTGTTCCATCTTTACCAAAGATCGGGGTCACGCCTTCTTTCGTTCCCCACTCAGTCGGAATCTTCATATCAGTTTGCGAGAATTTCGTATTCCAAAATCCGTGAATATATTTACCAAAGTACGTATTTAACGTAGATGCAGTCTCATGATTTAATACACCATCAACAAATTTAGGTGCCTTTCCTTTATCATACCTTTTCACTTCACCTGTTTGTGCGTCTACTACGACAACACCCTCTACCTCAAATCCAGATCTTCCTGAAATAAATTCACCATACGTCATTGTATAATATGGTTTCCCTTTATCATCAACCTCAAATTTAGGTTTTCCTTTAAAGATTAAATCTGGTTCTGCTTGCCTTACCACACGCTCTAAATTATTACCAAAAAACATGCTTGGCACATATTTCATTTTATAACCGAGGTGCAGTTTCGCTTCCGCATCAGGATTTGTACCTGACATCGTTACATACCCTGGAATTGTCTCAGCTTTACGCGCTTTAAAAAATCCTGAAACTTCAATCGGCGCTACATATAAAGCTTCGCCGTTTACCATTTGTGGCGTTAATTCTCCTAGCTCAAAATAAGCTACTTTCGGAATATCACCAAATACTTTTTTCATCTTATTCTCCGCTGTCTTTGGCGGCACTGTAAACGGCTGGTCATTTTCAGTAAATGGCTCTGAAATATCTTTCTCTACCTTAACAACAGAATCATATTTCTTTTGCGAGATTACTATATCGTGCAAATAACCAAAGTAACCGTAACTTGCGAGTAAAATAAACATTAGAAGTCCTTTTAACGTACCTTCTAATTTACCTATTTGATCTTGTGAAAATAAAACAAGCCCAATTAAAATTGCTACTGCAACAGAATAATGAGTAAGAATCGAATCTACTCGATCATCAATTAGCCAAAAGTATTCATAGATTGCAATACCTATCCAAAATAAAACAGGAATAACTAAAATAGATGATTTCTTACCCTTTACAACCTTCTTATCTCCCTTCTTATCCACTGCTCGAAGCTTACTACTACTTCTTGTCCATGGAATCAAAAACAAAGTAAGAATAGCTAAAACTACAAATTTCATCAAAGGCACTGTCCCCTTTTCTTTTGTATTCCCTTTTAGTATAACAAATAAAGGGTATTAAGGTGAAAATAGGAATAGTTATATTTTTTTACTACTTAATACAATCCCGCTTACTACATATAGAATAGATGCAATATAAAAAATTGTACCAATCGTAAAGAAATCTACTAAATATCCCGTGGCAATAACCGCTACTGCTCCGCCAATGGATGTCCATACATGGTATTTTCCAATCTCATAACCAGCCTTTTCCTGCGCAACCTTTCGTGCTAACGAAGTCTTCTCAGTATTACGCTGCACAGCACCTAAAACTCCCATTACAATTTGAAGAAGATACACATGCCATACTTCCGTGGCAATCGGAAAACAAAGCATTAAGATTGCCATGGACCAAGCGTATATTATTAATAATTTTTTATCACCTACTTGATCAGATACCTTTCCCACTAGTGGATATACAAGTGCTGATGTTAAAGCAAATAAGCCATACGCCCAGCCAAATTGCGAGAAGCTATTTCCAACGTTTCGAAGCAATAATATATAAAAAGGAAATACCATACTTCCTGCCATCATGATGATACTTTGCGAAGCTACAAATCTTCTATATGTCATTTCGTATACTCCCTATAAAATAAATTCACAAATCTCTCTTCTGAATCTACTTCCTTCTTTTTCTTGAGAAATTCTTCAATACGAGGATATGCCTTCTTTAACTGCTCTTTCGTTGGATAAGAATAATACGGCAAATAGTAACTACCGTTATGCTTTAAAGTAACATCAATCATCTTCCGAATGACATCCTCTGTTTTCTTTATCTCACTATCTGAGCGTCCCTGGTTAATTAAAAGAACCAGCGCAAACATATCATCTTTCGCATAGGACAAAACTGCATTTTCATTCTTTTCCACGTAACGAATCGTAATGTTGAGCAAATTAAACTCTTCTTCATTTAATACGTTACGTAAATCATCTATATACTCCGTGAAAGCATCTATAGGCACAAAGTATTCTTGTAACACTTCGGTCCTATTTGGATTTTCATATTCCATAAAAGCACTATCTGATCTCATAACATTATTACGCGTCTCATACTTTCCATCTGTACGTTCAAAATAACCTCTTTGTATATTCCAAAATGTATTCTTTCCCCAATCACTATAACGTGATAACCCAAGTAAAAATTTCGGTGCAGCTATAATATTTTCTTCCTTTAATTCACTGTACTCTTCTCTCATATTTTGATTTTGTGCCAAAGTATAATCTGTCACATACATCTCTTTTAAAAATGAATTTGGAGCAACAGAAATACGTGCTAAGTGCATACGAACATTCTCATCTCTTTTCACTTTCTCTTTGAAATAAGATGCGTATTCTTTATAATCTATCATTCTCGTGTGCATTTCATATAATTCATCATCTGTTAACTTCAGCGTCACATCTAAAATAACTCCAAATAAACCGTAACCACCAATGACATATGGAAATAACGCTGCATTTTCTTCTCTACTTACATTACGTACCGTGCCATCTGCCATTAACAATCTAAATGACTCTATTGTATCAATCAGTGCCTCATGACGAATATCACGCCCGTGTACATTTACACTTAATGAACCACCAACAGTAAAAATATTTTGAGACTGCATGACCTGTACCGCAAGGCCATATGGATTTATTTTCTTCTGAATATCATTCCACGTGACACCACTTTGAACTGTAATCCACTTCTTCTCTGGATCAAATTCTAATATTTTATTATATCCTTTCATATCGAGCATCGTACCATTCGGATAATATGTCTGTCCTCCTTGGCTATGTTGCATACCTGCAATGGAAATTTTCTCTCCTGAAACTTTTGCATCTCGCACTAATTTTATTAACGAGTGCTCTTCCGTAGCACTTTCAACTCGTTTTATTTTTGTCGGAAGCAATTTACCTACATCACTCATAATAGGATGATCAATTTGTTTTTTATACGTATGTACAGACGTTGCAAGCAAAACCGTATATGCCGCAATGACCACTGCTATCTTTCTTTTTTTCAAAGGACACTCTCCTTATTAGCAACAAAAAGAGATACCCGTTCTTTCAGGTACCTCTCTTGACAGTGATTACTTTGCTGCTGGCAATTGTATTGGATCAAATTTATCATACGATGTAAACTTCGCATCCGTAATAATGTGCGCTTTATCCTCACCATTGCTACTCATAACCATATCTATCTTTGCTGATTCATATTTAAAATCTTTTGTAATAATATATTCTCCATCTATTTCTTCTATCTTTGCATTTTGGCCTTGTAGCATTTGTTTCTGCTTTTCATCCATACTAGCTAACATACTCTCTGTCTCTTGCCCTTTTAATGCAAACTTCAGCTTATAATTATCTCCACTTTTCTCCATCTTCACTTTATTTAAAATTTCCGATGGAATCTCTAAATTATCTACCATTCCTTGAGTCGCATTCATTCCGTTAGCATTTAATTGTTCCTCTGGTACAGACATAACTTCACCCGAATTAGGATTTTTCACCTGACCAGCAATTTTTCCACCCACATCATAAACAATAACCTCTGTACCAGAAACATTCATTTCAGAACGAGAGTTTTTTTTCTTCGGCTCTAGTTGCATTTTAGCCTTCATTACATTCATCTCTGTTCCTTCAGCCTTTATTCCCACATCATATGTCATCGTTACATTTTCTTCGTTTTTAAAAGCTTCATTCGCTTTATTGAAAACATCCTTCGCTGTTAATTCCTTTTCTTTCTGCACAGCTTCTTTTTTCGGTTCATCAGTCTTTTTTGTTTCCTCATTACTACACCCTACTCCTAGACCAACTGCAAGTACTAAACTTGAAATTAAAATAAGTTTTTTCATAACGTCCCCTCCTTCCCAAAAATAATATCATCTCTTTTCCTATGAAATCTATATAATTCGTAATATTCTTCTTTAATTTTTTTCCTATATAGCAACATGTTTGAGAAAAAGTTTAAATATGATGTAAATAATAACAACTCATTTCAGGAGGTCATTATGAAAGCAATTATTTGCACAAAGTATGGACCACCTAATATTCTCCAGATTCAAAATGTAGAAAAGCCTAAACCTAAAAAAAATGAAGTATTAGTTAAAATTCACGCAACAAGTGTATCGACTGGAGATTGTAGAATACGTGGCTTTAATAGCCCCCTCTTATTTTGGATTCCTATGCGGATCATATTAGGTTTCAGAAAACCGAGGAAACCTATACTTGGCGTAGAGTTATCCGGTGAAATCGAAGACATTGGAACAGATGTAACACAATTTAAAAAAGGAGATCCAGTTTTTGCATTAACAGAACTAAACCTTGGTGGTTATGCCGAATACACATGCGTGCATGAAAGTGGATTAATAGCATTAAAACCTACCAATGTGACATATGAAGAAGCTGCCGTTATTCCTTTTGGCGGAACTTCAGCATTGCACTTCCTTAGAAAAGGACAGATAAAAAAAGGGCAACGAGTACTTATATACGGCGCCTCTGGTTCAGTAGGGACAGCTGCCGTACAACTTGCTAAATACTTCGGGGCGACTGTCACAGCTATTTGTAGTAGTTCGAATTTCGATTTAGTTACAGCCTTAGGGGCAGACAACGTAATTGATTATATGAAAGAAGATTTTACTAAGCAGGGCGAGCACTACGATATTATATTTGATGCAGTTGGAAAATATAAAAAGTCTCTTTGTACAGATGCATTAATGCCTAATGGAAAATATGTATCTGTGAATGGAATGATGGCAAAGGTCAGTAAAGAAGATATGAACCTACTAAAACAACTAGCTGAAACAGAAAAGCTAAAACCTGTTATTGATAGAACTTACCGATTAGAAGAAGTTGTAGAAGCCCATACGTATGTAGAAATGGGCCATAAGAAAGGAAATGTTTCGATTACCTTAAAATAAAATATATTCTGAAAATATCATTGACAATTCTTTTTGTACGATTTACTATTAGTACCATATTCAAAACTACATACACATACTCTTATCAAGAGTGGCGGAGGGACTGGCCCGATGATGCCCGGCAACCGAGCTTATAACATATAAGCTAAGGTGCTAATTCCTGCAAAACGAGTTTTCGTTTTGGAAGATAAGAGAGGAATCTATTTCGTCTATTCGGCACCTCTCTTATTTTTGGGAGGTGCTTTTTATTTTGGAACGTATATGAAGGGGGATTTATAGATTGAAAAAGGTATTATTAAGCATTGTAAGCGGAGCAGTATTATTATTAGGCGCCTGTAGCGTGAGTTCAGATAAAGAGGTAAAAGCATTAGACGAGAAAAAGATTACTGTCGGTGTAACAGGTGGACCACATGAACAAATTTTTGAAAAGGTAAAAGAAGTTGCAGCAAAAGATGGTCTCGAAATTGATATAAAAGTATTTAATGATTATGTAGCGCCAAACGTATCTTTAGATGAAAAAAGCCTTGATGTAAATAGCTACCAAACGAAATCGTATTTAGATGTATTTAAAGCTGAACGCAATATGAAATTAGCTGAAGTATTTTCAACAGTAACATTCCCTATGGGCGTATATTCTAAAGATATAAAAGATGTAAAAGACTTAAAAGAGGGCGATGCAATTGCTGTACCAAATGACCCAACGAATGAACTTCGAGCTTTAAAATTATTTGAAAAAGCAGGGGTTTTAAAAGTTGATCCAAAGGCTACAGAAAAAGCGACTGCAAAAGATGTAATTGAAAATCCAAAAAAATTAAAGATTGTCGAATTAGAGGCATCTCAATTACCAACGCAACTAAGTGAAGTGAAAGCAGCTGCAATTAACACAAACTTTGCATTAGGTGCAAAATTAAGTCCAGCGAAAGATTCTATTTTCCGCGAAGGAAAAGATTCACCATATGTGAACTGGGTCGTTGTTCGTACTGAAAATAAAGATGATGCCGTTGTAAATAAATTAAAGAAAGCTTATCAATCTAAAGAAGTAAAAGAGTTTATCGAGAAAAAATTTGATGGTTCAGTTTTACCATCTTGGTAGGAGCTGACGATAATGATTGAATTAAAAAATATATCCAAAGTATTTACAACAAAAAAAGGGAATGTTGAGGCTCTTAAGTCTACTTCCCTTAAAGTAGAAAAAGGCGAGGTATTTGGAATCATTGGGTATAGTGGCGCTGGTAAAAGTACATTGATTCGATGTGTAAATTTATTAGAAAAACCAACGACAGGAAATATCATTGTAAACGAACAAGACTTAACAACGTTATCGACAAAAGAACTAGCAAAAGCGAGACAAAAAATCGGAATGATCTTTCAAGGATTCAATTTACTTAAAACTGTTAGCATCTATGAAAACATTGCATTACCTTTACGCCTTGCTGGTATTCCAAAAGTGGAAATTAAAAAAAGGGTAGAAAAATATTTACGCATTGTCGATCTTTTCAATCGAAAAGATGCTTATCCAAGTGAACTTTCTGGCGGTCAAAAACAGCGCGTTGCAATTGCACGTGCACTATCACATGAGCCTGAAGTGTTATTAAGTGACGAAGCAACGAGTGCTTTAGATCCAGAAACAACTGATTCTATTCTTGATTTGTTATTAAAGATTAACGAAGAAATTGGAATTACGATTTTACTCATTACACACGAAATGAATGTTATCCAACGTATATGCGACCGCGTTGCCGTTATGGAACATGGATCTGTAGTCGAAAGCGGGACTGTGAAAGATATTTTCACAAACCCACAACATGTAACAACGAAGAAATTTGTAAATAGCGCATTTGCAGCGAAAATTCCAGAAGAGGTACAGAAAGAACTACAAAGTACTGGAGAAATTGTAACACTTTCTTTTATAGGAAGTTCTTCAGGGGAACCAGCACTAGCTGTCGCCACAAAACGTTTCCAAGTATATCCAAATATTTTATCTGGTAATATTACACAGTTAAAACATGAGGCATATGGGAAACTTGTCGTTCATATGCAAGGTGAAAAAAATGAAGTAAACCGTGCTTTAGCATTCTTACAAGAGAAAGGTATCATCGTAGAGGGAGGGAAAACAGACTATGGAAAACAAGTCCTTTTTGGATGAATGGAGTAAAGTCATATGGGAAGCCACAATCCAAACCTTTCAAATGACATCTATTTCATTACTCATCTCGATCCTTATTGCACTGCCACTTAGTGTAACACTTGTTTTAACAAGACCTGGTGGACAGCACGAAAATAAAATCATTTATCCTATTCTTAATACAATTATTAATATAATTCGCTCTCTTCCATTTATCATTCTATTATTCTTCATCTTACCTTTTACAAAGTTTCTAATGGGAACATCCATTGGCGTGCAAGGTGTGATCGTACCGCTTGTCGTCTTCACAGCTCCTTATATCGCACGTTTAATGGAGACAGCCTTACTAGAAGTAGATCGCGGTGTTATTGAGGCCTATCAAGCAATGGGTATCTCTACTATTAAAATCATTTGGCACGTCATGGTGAAAGAAGCTCGTCCCTCCCTTGTACTTGGATTAACAATTGCAACAATTGGCTTAATTGGCGCAACAGCAATGGCTGGACTCGTAGGTGCTGGAGGGCTAGGGGACTTGGCATACCGCTTCGGACATTTACGCTATGAACCTGAAGTAATGTATGCAACAGTCTTTATTTTAATTATCCTCGTTCAAGGATTACAGTCTTTAGGGAATGGTGTTGCACGAAGATTGAAGAAAGATTAAAAAAAGAAGGCATCTCACCAGGGTGAGATGCCTTCTTTTTTTATCTTTTAAATCCACCTTCTGAATGAATAACTTGCCCAGTAATCCACTCAGCTTCTTCACTTACTAAAAATTTAATGAGTCTAGCTGCATCCTTTGGCTCACCAATTCTGCCAAAAGGAAACATCGGCTTTAACCCTTGTGTTATCTCTTCAGTCATCCATCCTGTATCGGTTGGTCCTGGATTAATTGCATTCACTGTTATTCCTAAATGAGCTACCTCTGCTGACAATGTACTAGTAAGAGCATCAATAGCTCCCTTCGTTGTCGCATAAGCTAGTTCTCCTGCCATAGGACCTTGAAATTGCCCCGAAGTAATATTAACAATTCTACCACCAGATTTCTTATCAAATCTCCGGGCAAATTGACTACTTAACAATGTAGTCGCACGGATATTTACCATGTAATGCTTATCTAGTTCTTCAGCAGTCAACGTAGAGAAATCATTATTCGTAGAATATGCTGCATTATTAATTAATATATGAGGGTACCCTAATTGTTCAGTAACTTTATTTATAAGCTCTTTCGGTGCATCATTCCGAGTTAAATCTAACTCCATGCTCGATACTCTAACACCGTTTTGCAATAGCTCTTCTTTTAATTGTATTTGTTCATTTTTATCGACGCCCCAAGGCATCTCTTTATCGTAAGCTGTCCAATACGTAAAAAACATATTGTATCCTGCTTCAGCTAATTCTTTACAAATCGCTGCCCCAATACCATCTAGACGACTTACCCCTGTAACAACTGCTACTTTATTTTTTAATTGATTCATCATATACTCCTCCAAGTTTAAAGGGCGCATACTTTATATAAGAGATATAAAATTTCCCACAAAAAAAGACAGATACATAAAATAGGCATCTATCCTTACAAAAGGGATGTACAAGCCAAATATGCAGTCCTTGGATGATTTACAGATAGCTAAATAAACCCTCACTTATGAGAGAAAAATTCATCTATCTAATTTCTAATCATTACAAGTTCATCCACATATTAAGTCTTTGTCCCCTTTACATATATCTCTATTCTTAGTTTACCAAAACAGATAAAATGTTACAAAAAATAAAACAATTACTCACAACCTATCCTTGTTCACATTCTCTTCATTGTGAATCTTTTCACATTGAATATATAATAAACTTGTAAATACAATATTGGAGGGATTTCAATGATTATCAATTTTTTAAGAACTGATAAACGTGCTACTTTCATATTATTACTTTTACGTCTTTACATAGGATATACATGGCTCGCTGCTGGGATAGGCAAAGTCTTCGGACAATCTTTTGACGCAAGTGGTTTTCTAAAGGGTGCTATTGCTCAAGCATCAGGTGACCACCCTGCAGTACAAAGTTGGTGGGCAGATTTTCTTCAACATTTTGTCCTTCCAAACGCAGACCTATTTAGCTTTTTAGTTCAATGGGGAGAAATTTTAGTAGGTCTAGGTTTAATTTTAGGCGGATTAACAAAAACAGCTGCATTTTTCGGAATCATAATGAATCTTTCATTTTTATTAAGTGGAACTGTTAGTGTAAACCCAAACCTGCTTATTTTGACTATATTCATTTTAGTTGCAGGGCAGAACGCTGGACGTATTGGATTAGATGGCTATATTTCCCCTAAACTTTTCCATAAAAACAACCACGGAACATATAAATTAAGTAAAACTGCGTAGTAACAGTTTACTTTTAAAATATAAATAAGAAAAAGAGCCTGAGTATAGGCTCTTTTTCTTATTTATCCTAATTTAAACTTTTAACGAGCCACGAAAACCTCTGGCAGCATAGTAAGAGTCTGCTCCATTGTGGTACACGAAAACATGTCCGAAGCGATAATCGCAAAATAGAGCACCACCGAGTTCTCGAATATCTGAAGGTGTTTGTACCCAGCTTGATGATTTCATGTCGAAATCCCCAAGTTTTTGCAATTCCCGATATTGTTCTTCAGTTAATAGTTCAATGCCCATAGCATTTGCAACATCAATAACGTTATTTTCTGGTTTATGTTTTTTTCTTGATTCTAACGCTTCAAGATCATAACAAAGACTCCTGCGGCCTTTAGGACTCTCCTTTGAACAATCATAGAAAGCATACTCGTCCTTTTCTTCATCATAACCAACAACATCCGGCTCACCGCCAGTTACTTCCATTTCATTAAGTGACCACAATTTTTCATTATTAGTAGTCAGCTTCGCTTCAACTTTAGCCCATTCAAGACCTTCATGGCGGTTCATGTTTTTCTCAAAACGAGCTTTCAATACTTTCAATAACTCTTCACGTTTTTCTACTAGTAAGTCATTTTTATTTCCTGTCATATTAATCCTCCCTGATATGTGTACGGATAGTAGTTTAAGTATATATTTTATAATAAATCATCTCAATATGAAGAGCGTTTCAACCTTATGTCTTTTACAAACATCCATTATAAAGTCCTAAAACCCTCTACACTCTCTCCAAGAATATAGTGTGAAAACCACATCAAATTCTGCTTCATAATAGCTACATTCATTCCCGGCTGATTAGGACTATATGCCATTCCTTTAAATATAATTAATTCTGTATCAACTTCCATATCCTTTAATCCTTGATATAGATCATATGCATTTGTAATTGGAATTCTTGCATCCTTTTCCCCATGTTGAATTAAGGTAGGCGTACAAGCTGATTTAATATACGTCATAGGTGATGTCTTCGTATATATCTCTCGATCATTCCATGGGGTATTTCCTAAATACATTCTAATAAAATAAGGGATATCTGTATTTACATAATGAGTACTCCAGTTCGTGATTCCGCCTCCAACTGAAATAGCTTTAAACCTGCTACTAAATGTAGAACAGAAAGCTGATATATATCCTCCGTTACTCCATCCCATAACTCCTACTTTATCATTATCTACAATCCCTTGATCAACTAGTTTATCCACCCCTGATATAACATCATCATAGTCAGCGATTCCCTGTTTTCTATAGTTTGCTTTTAAAAATTCATTACCATAACCAGAACTTCCTCTGTAGTTTGGCTCTAAAACGATAAAGCCTTTTTCGATAAACTGTTCAATCGGATATTTCTCATTGAAGCAGTCTGAAAATATCGGAAAGGATGCCCAAGCCGGACCGCCGTGAATTACTACTAATAAAGGATATTTTTTATTTACGTCAAACTCTACTGGCGTTGATAAAACACCTTCTATTTCAAGACCATCACTACTTTTCCATGAGATGATTTCCCTGTTACTTTTAAGTTTCCCTTTGAAAAAGTTATTTTCATCCGTTATTTTTTTATCGTCTAAATAGATTTCAAAGGTTTCATTTGTTATAGCCTTATTATAGGATATATGTTTTCCATCCTTTGTTATAGAAGCATCCATTATAAAGCCATCTACTTTTTCGCTTAATGCTTCTACAGTACCATCTTCAGCTAGTAATCCAATACGATAATTCGTTTTATCCTGCCATCTAATTAAAATTCCTTTAGCTGTCCACTGTAATGGCATAACAGTACTATCAAAATCTGTTACAGGTTGAATTACCTCTCCTGTATTTATATCATATACCTCTAACGTACTGTCTTGTATATGGTTTCTATAGTAATCCTTCTCTCTTATACTTGCTGTGTAACATATTTTACTGCCTTCAGGAGAAAAGCAGACGCTACCGCCCAACAACTTATCCACATTCAGCTTTTGTAGCTCTCCAGCTTTAGTATGGAGTATGTATAAATCTCCATTTATATAATCCGCCATATTTGAGCTTGGTGTCGCCATAAACACAATCTTCTTCCCATCATTTGAAATATCAAATTCATGGATATGAAAATCCTTACCATCAGTTAATTGATAAACAACTCTTTTCTCGTGTTCATATGTATCACTTTGTATCACCTTTTCTATTTCAATGTAATATAAACAATTATTCTGGTGTTCCTTACCTATATGTTGAAACTCTCCATATAGATCCCTACGCTTCTTTATCTCCACACATTCTTTTGACTGCGTAACATAATAAAGACCCTTGCCAGTAGGACCCCATTTGAATGTACTGACTCCTTCTTTCTCATCAGTAATTTGAACCCCTTCATAACCATCTAGTGACTTAACAAAGATCTGATTTTTCCCATTACCAACGGGGCTAAGATATGCTATATCCCTAGAATTTGGAGACCATAATGGGCATGTACTTTCTATATCTCCATTTATCAATAAACAACTCTGTCCCTTTTCTTTTCCATATATCCATACATGATTCCTATATGTATTGTCTTTCCAGTTAGCCGTCTTCTTAACAAACGCTACGTTTTTACCATCATCACTTATGTTTGTACTTGATAAGGTTGGTAATGAAATAATCTCTTCTATACTTAGATATGTTTTTTTATTCACTTTCATCAATATCCCCCCTTGAAATGTCCATAAATCTCTCGTCTCTTTTTGTCGTAATAAAGGAGATTTTTCACAGATACTTAAAATGATAACGGAAAATTCAGATAAATAAAAGTAAAACATTAATCTATAGGGTTCTATCCACTTACCAATTCTAGATGTTCTTTTTCGGCACAAAAACACCCCTTTAGATAAAATATCTAAAGGGGTGCAAATTTGTAAATTTATTTTAAAGCTATAACTATATTTATTAACCTACCAATCTCCTACTCAACAGTAACAGATTTAGCTAAGTTACGTGGCTTATCAACGTCACACTCGCGGTGAAGTGCTGCGTAGTATGAGATAAGTTGTAATGGAATAACTGCTACTAGCGGTGCTAGTGCTTCGTGGACAGCTGGTAATACGAAGCTGTCACCTTCCATTTCTAAGCCTTTCATTGAGATGATACATGGGTTAGCACCGCGTGCTACTACTTCTTTCACGTTACCACGAATTCCAAGGTTTACGTGCTCTTGTGTAGCAAGTGCGATAACTGGTGTACCATTTTCGATTAAAGCGATTGTACCGTGTTTTAACTCTCCTCCAGCGAATCCTTCTGCTTGGATGTAAGAGATTTCTTTTAGTTTTAACGCACCTTCTAATCCTACGTAGAAGTCTACGCTACGTCCGATGAAGAAACAGTTACGCGTTGTTGCTAAAAATTGTTTTGCTAATGCGTCCATTTCTTCTTTTTGATCACAAAGTTCTATCATTGCATTTGCTACAAGTCCTAGTTCGTGTGTTAAATCGAAATCAAGAACTTCACCTTTTGCTTTAGCAATATCAGCTGCTAAAATTGAAAGTACTGCAAGCTGTGCTGTGTAAGCTTTCGTTGATGCAACTGCAATTTCTGGTCCAGCGTATAATGGAAGTGTATAATCAGCTTCACGAGAAAGAGTAGAACCAGGCACGTTTGTAATTGTTAATGCTTTATGACCCATTTCATTTGTTTGTACAAGTACTGCACGGCTATCAGCTGTTTCACCACTTTGTGAAATGTAAATGAAGAATGGTCTTTCTGTTAATAATGGCATGTTGTAAGAGAATTCACTTGCTACATGTACTTCAACTGGCATTTTTGCAAACTTCTCGATAAATTGTTTTCCAACAAGACCTGCATGATAACTCGTTCCACATGCAATGATGTAAATACGATCGCTATCTAAAATCGCATTGCGGATGTCTTGATTTAATTCAATTTCGCCATTTTCATCTTGATACTTTTGAATTATATTACGGATTACAAGTGGTTGCTCATCGATTTCTTTAAGCATGAAGTGAGGATATGTTCCCTTTTCAATATCACTTGCGTCTAATTCCGCTGTAAAAGGTGCACGTTCAATCGTTTCACCTTGTAAGTTTTTAATTGTAATACTTTCTTTCGTTACGATTACGATTTCTTTATCCATTAACTCAATAAATTGATCTGTAACTTGTAACATCGCCATAGCGTCGCTTGCCACAACATTAAAGTTGTCACCAACACCTACTAATAGCGGGCTTTTGTTTTTAGCAACATAAATCATGTTTGGATTTTCAGCATCAAGTAATCCGATTGCATAAGAGCCATGTAAAAGAGATAGCGTATTACGGAACGCTTCTTCTACACTTAATCCTGTGCTCACTTGTTGTTCCATAAGCTGTACGATAATCTCTGTATCTGTTTCACTTACGAACGTTACATCTTGTAAATATTCCTTTTTCACTAATTCATAGTTTTCAATTACACCGTTATGAACTAGTGTAAAGCGTTTTGATGTACTTTGATGCGGATGCGCGTTTACTTTACTTGGAACACCGTGTGTAGCCCAGCGTGTATGTCCGATACCTACGCTTGCTGCTACGTTCTCATCTACGATTTCACGAAGTTTTGCGATACGGCCTTTTTCTTTGTATACAACAACACCGTTCTCTGCTTGTACTGCAATACCTGCTGAATCATATCCACGATATTCTAGCTTTTCTAAACCTTTTAATAAAATTTCTTTTGCATCTTGCTCTCCAATAAATCCTACGATTCCACACATGTTTAGTCGCCGTTACAAATACTTACACTGCTCTGCGAACATGTAACGACATAGTCCGATACCATTTTTATTTATACTAAAAAACGGATTACATATTGCTAGCCCTGTAAGCTTGTAACGGCTTTCACCTTCCTCTCGATTGGGTTTAAGTCCGTATATACTTATACAGCTAGTTTTCATCCGTTCCTCTTCTCTCATCACACTTTCACCTTTGTCCACTAAGTCACCTTAATGATTTAAGTAAAAGTTTGCGGTTGTGATGAACAACCGGGAGTCATCCGCCGAAATCTCGATAAACCCCACCTCGTCAACTACACTATTTGTAGTTCTGGCGCTTTTATAATTTACAATATTTCCTTTGAGAAAAAGAACAAGACCATCTTATAACAAACATGGATAAACCGTCAATGAAATTTTTTTCATCGTCTATAAAACATATGAAAAAGGAGCACTTATTGTGCTCCTTTTTCATATAAATTCAGCTAATTATTCAGCGCCAACTTCAGCTTTCACAACTTCTACAATGCGATGTACAAATGCATCACAAACTTCTTGTGTTGGTGCTTCTGCCATTACACGAATAAGTGGCTCTGTTCCAGATGGACGAACAAGAATACGGCCATCACCGTTCATTTCTTCCTCTACAACACGAATAATTTCTTTAATTTTTTCATTTTCTAATGCTAATTTTTTATCTGTTACACGAACGTTTACTAGCAATTGTGGGAATTTCGTCATTTCTCCTGCAAGCTCAGATAATGGTTTTTTCGTCATTTTCATGATGTTTACAAGTTGAAGTGCACTTAACATTCCGTCACCAGTTGTAATGTAATCAAGTAAGATAATATGGCCTGATTGTTCTCCACCTAAGTTGTAACCACCGCGTTTCATCTCTTCCATTACGTAGCGGTCACCAACTGCTGTTTTATCGCTTGTAATATTGTTTGCTTCAAGTGCTTTGTAGAAACCTAAATTACTCATAACAGTTGAAACAACTGTATTATGTTTTAATTGACCAGTTTCTTTCATGTATTTCGCACAAATAAACATAATTTGATCACCGTCAACGATGTTTCCTTTTTCGTCTACAGCAATTAAACGGTCGCCATCGCCATCAAAAGCAAGTCCGATGTCAGCACCTTTTTCTTTTACTAATTCAGCCAATACTTCTGGATGTGTAGATCCTACACCTTCGTTAATATTCATACCGTTCGGTGAAGTCCCCATTGTTGAAATATCAGCTTCTAAATCTGCAAATAAGTATGGAGCTAAAGAAGATGTGGCACCATGTGCACAATCTAAAGCGATATGTAGGCCAGAGAAGTCTTCTTCAACAGTTTGTTTAATGTATTGTAAATATTTTTGTCCACCTTCAAAGTAATCGCTCACTTGTCCAAGGTTAGTACCTGTTGGACGTGGTAGTTCATCAACTTCTTTGTCTAATAAAGCTTCAATTTCAGCTTCTTGCTCATCTGTTAATTTAAAGCCGTCTGAACCAAAGAATTTAATACCGTTATCTTGTACTGGATTATGAGATGCAGAAATCATAACACCCGCTTGTGCGTCTAGTGCTTTTGTTAAATAAGCAACACCCGGTGTAGAAATAACGCCAAGGCGCATTACTTCTGCTCCAGTTGATAATAGACCTGCTACTAAAGCTCCTTCTAACATATGGCCAGATACACGTGTATCACGACCGATAATTACTTTTGGACGATCTGTATCTTTTGTTAATACATAACCACCAAAACGCCCAATTTTGAAAGCTAATTCAGGTGTTAACTCCTTATTTGCAACTCCGCGTACTCCATCTGTACCAAAATATTTACCCATTATGATTCGCTCCTTTTTCTTGCTCTTTTTGATTATGGTTATCTACTGTTGGTTCTTGACTAGTTTCTTTATCTTTATCTTGATTTTGGTTTTGATTATTTTCCTGTTCCTTTTCCTTTTCTGGATCGGGTTCAGGATTTTTTGGCTTCTCATTTTGATTTTCTTGATTGGTGTTTGAATCCGGTTGTTGACCGTTACCCTGTACTTCTTTATCTGGTTTTTCTTTCTTTACAATAGTAACTTTAGCACTTTTTTGTTTTGGCTCTATTGAAATATTACCAGGACCACTCACTTGAATAGAAATATCTTTCGTCCCTGAAGATACATTTTGCAGATTAATTACCGCTGTTATTTGAGCAGCTGTTATTTTATCTACTATACTTGCTTCTCCTGAAATATCAACACTTATCTTTTCATCTTGCGGCGAAATTAGCTGAGCCGTAACATCTTTAGAAAGTCCATTTTTTTGGATTGGGATACCATCAATCGTTTTTGTTTTCGTTTGTTTTGTTTTTTGTACTCCCACCGAAACCTTCACTTGATTCGGTTTTGCACTTGTTACACCCTTGGGTAATAAAACAGAGGCATCGAATGTTGTAGACTCTGTCAATTGACTAAAATCTACTTCGACCCCCTCTAGCGATTGTATATTATCCAAAATATCTTTTGGACCAGCTATCGTTACTTCTCTCGGCTCGACACTGATATTTGTAACTGCCAACCCTTCTGCTAAACTCCCCTTCTTCGTATACGTTACAGGAACAGTTTTTTCAGTATTATTGGCTGTAGTTTGCGTTGCCACATTCAACGTTACACTAATCTTAGATGGACTTGTTCTTACATTTAAACGTTTTCCTTCTTTATTGTATAATGTAACTTCGGGCGTTTTTGTAACAGTTTTATTAACACCTTTTAAATCAACATACGCTTTGGCAGATGAAATGCTTTCAATTTCTTCTTTCGTCCCAACTACCTCAACAGTATCCGGTTTAAGGCTTGATTTTTCGAGAGTAGCCCCCGCTGGCATCTGATCCTCATTTGATAATTTCAAATCTACATGAACATATTTTCTCGCCTTTTCATGAAGAGTAACTTTAATTGTTGATGGCTGAACTGTTCCTTTCACATCATCTGGAAGCCCGTTCGTTTTTAAAGAAATCTCATAAGTTCCTTTTGGACTATCTCGCAAATCAATTGGTATGTCAAATTGTTTTTTTGCTTTTACTGTAGCAACTGATGCTTTTGGGCCTTCTAACTTCACCTTAACGCCCTCTGCTGGAATACCACTTACAATATATTTCTCCTCATCATACTTAAGGTTAATCGCATAATTAGTTAATGTTTCTTTCGTATCATTTGCAAAAGGTAATATACCTGATGTCGTATTTTTTTCAGTTAACGTCGCTGACATAAAAAGCATACACGCCAATAGTAATGAGATCCCTTTTAAAAACCAATGATTCTCCATTAACTTATCCATGACGCTTTCTCCTCCAATTCCATAAAGACGAAGAAGTCGTTTTTTCGTTCCCACTAAATTCAGCTAATAACATATCCTTCAGCTGTTCTGTCTTCAAATCACGATGCAACTTACCATTTTTCGTTAAAGAAATTTGACCAGTTTCTTCAGACACAACTACTGTAATACTATCAGTAACTTCACTAACTCCCATTGCAGCACGATGTCTAGTTCCTAATTCTTTAGAAATAAACGGACTTTCTGATAATGGAAGATAGCATGCTGCTGCTTTAATTGTACTTCCTTGCATAATTACCGCTCCGTCATGAAGAGGTGTATTTGGAATGAAAATATTAATAAGTAATTCCGATGATACGTTTGCATTCAGCGGAATACCCGTTTCCACATAATCACCCATACCGGTCTCTTTTGACAAAGTAATTAATGCACCAATTCTACGTTTCCCCATATATTCGGTTGCTTTTGCTATCGCTGTTGCAACCATTTCAGGTTCATCATCCTCATACGGTCCACCACGCGAAAATAAACTCCCGCGCCCTAGCTGCTCAAGTGCTCTTCGCAATTCTGGCTGAAAGATAATAATAACGGCTAAAAATCCCCATGTTAATACTTGTTCAGTTAGCCAAGATAACGTATGCAATTCAAGGAAAATACTAATCATCTTAACGACAATGATAACTGTAATCCCTTTTAAAAGTTGAACAGCTTTCGTCCCTCGGATTATGAGAATCAGCTTATATATAATAAACCATACAATGGCAATATCTAATGCCGTACTAAGATATTTCAAAATGGTCGTATCTTCAAAAGGCATGCTATCCCTTCCTCCTACTTACGAGCAATTCTATCCATATATTGAAATATTGTTTTATGCTCTATCTGTATGTATTTCCAACAACTAGTTAATTATACCATACATGAAACAAACGACAATTACAAACAACCCCCTTTAGCTCAAATTGGTAAGATGTCAAACATTTTTATCTTACAGTATAATATAAATCATTATTATACGCCTATTTTCAAATAAAAAAAGCAACTTCTCAGTTGCTTTTCTTACATTTATTTTAGTTTTTCACCGAATAAAGAACCCATTAAAGCAACTGCTGTTGTTGCCGTTCTATTTCTCTCATCTAAAATCGTATTTACCTCAACAAATTCAGCAGATGTGATAATATCAGCTTCCGCTAACATTTCCATCGCCAAGTGGCTTTCACGATAAGATAGACCACCAATTACAGGCGTTCCAACACCTGGTGCATCATGAGGATCAAGACCATCTAAATCTAATGATAAGTGTACACCATCAGTATGAGATAAATATGCGATTGTTTCTTCCATAACAGCCGTCATCCCCATACGATCAATTTCATGCATCGAGAACACTTTAATACCTTCATTGCGAATGAAGTCTTTTTCTCCTTCATCTAATGCACGCGCACCGATAATTACAACATTCTCTTTTTTCACCTTTGGATATGCTCCGTATAAATCTACAAGTGAAGAATGTCCATAACCTAAACTTGCTGCAAGTGACATACCGTGAATATTTCCAGATGGTGAAGTTTCCTCTGTATTTAAATCACCGTGTGCATCATACCAAATAACACCTAAGTTTTTATAATGTTTGGCTACACCAGCTAATGTACCGATAGCAATACTATGGTCACCACCTAATACAAGTGGAAAACGACCTTCTTCTATAATATGATCCACCTTACTTGCTAATTCATTACATACAGTTGCAACTTGTGTAAGGTTTCTTAATTTTGTATTTTCATCTACCTCTTTTTCTCTCTCTATACATATATCTCCCATATCTTTAACGTCATATCCAATTTCTTCAATTCTTTCAATTACCCCTGCATAACGGATCGCGCTCGGTCCCATATCAACTCCACGACGCATCTGTCCTAAATCCATTGGAACTCCAATAACTGAAATTTCTTTTTTCATAGATAGTATCCCCCTTTTATGCCTTCACTAAATATTTTAAATCTTTTATATAGTCTGACTCAACTCGACATTTTTTTGTATGGATATACAATTTATTCACTTATATTCACGTTGAAAATCAAATTTCAAGACTATTCTATGTATAAAGTTAACTTAATGAAACAATCGCAATCACTATTATCAAATAATAATAATAAAACACTCCTACATTTAGAAGTGTTTTTCTGACGCTATTTTCCATACTGCTGCAATATTCTTCGTTGTCATTTCAATATTTTCTTCTGCTACTCTATATGCTTCTTCTAGTGTCATCGGTCTTGTTGTAATACTAAATACCGCATCTATTCCTTTCTCGTAAACAGCTGGATAATCAGATGATACAGACCCTCCAATAGCAATTACAGGCACAGAAAAACGTTTCGCACGCCCCGCAACACCAACAGGAGCCTTCCCATATGCAGTTTGTTCATCTATTCTACCTTCACCAGTTATAATGAGATCTGCATCTTCTATATGTTTATCGAAATTTGTATAATTCAATACAATTTCAATGCCCCTTCGCAAGTCTCCCTTTAACACTGAAATAACAGCCGCTCCCATTCCTCCTGCTGCCCCTGCACCAGGTATTTCAGATACATCAAAAGATACATATCGTTTAAGGATATTCGCGTAATGTTTTAAATTCTCATCTAGCTCTTTCATCATCTCTACATTCGCACCCTTTTGTCTCCCAAATACGAAAGATGCCCCCTGCATTCCGACTAATGGATTATCCACATCACAGGCCGCTTCTATCTTTACTCCCTTTAAGCGTGGGTCCAGTTGTGAAAAATCAATAGCATCAATTGAATGTAATGCGCCTCCAGATGGATCTATTACTTCACCCTTGTCATTTATAAATCTTACTCCTAAAGCTGCTAACATACCTGCCCCACCATCATTTGTAGCACTTCCTCCAAGTCCTAAAATTATGTACCCCACTCCTTGATCTAGCGCATGTAATATAAGTTCTCCTGTTCCTTTTGTCGTTGTAATAAGTGGGTTGCGCTTTTCAACTGGAACGTGCTGTAATCCTGATGCTGCTGCCATTTCAATAAACGCTGTCTTTTTATCTTTAGAAATGCCATAAAAAGCTTGTACACCTTCTCTAAGCGGTCCTGTCACACTAATTGATATAATTCTCCCCCCTGTAGCATCAACAAGTGATTCAACCGTCCCTTCTCCTCCATCTCCAATTGGTATTTTCACATACTCTGCATTAGGAAAAATCGCTCTAAAACCTCTTTCAATAGCTCCACATACTTCTATAGCTTTTAGGCTTTCTTTATATGAATCAGATGCAATAACAACTTTCACAATTATCCCCCCATCCCTTATTTTTACGTTTTCTTCATTTTAAACGATAAATATAAAAGTTGTCTTTTTAAACACAAAAAAGCTTACATCGTATGATGTAAGCTTTTTCTATTTAGATGGAGCCTAGCGGGATCGAACCGCTGACCTCCTGCGTGCAAGGCAGGCGCTCTCCCAGCTGAGCTAAGGCCCCTTAGTAATAAAGCGGAAGACGGGATTCGAACCCGCGACCCCAACCTTGGCAAGGTTGTATTCTACCACTGAACTACTTCCGCGAAAATGGTGAGCCATGAAGGATTCGAACCTTCGACCCTCTGATTAAAAGTCAGATGCTCTACCAACTGAGCTAATGGCTCGTAAATGGCTGGGCTAGCTGGATTCGAACCAGCGCATGACGGAGTCAAAGTCCGTTGCCTTACCGCTTGGCTATAGCCCATTAATATTTACTAGTATGGTTATCTTCTCAAAAAAATAAACCCTTTCAGGTTATTTTAAAGAAAATGGTGGAGGGGGGCAGATTCGAACTGCCGAACCCGAAGGAGCGGATTTACAGTCCGCCGCGTTTAGCCACTTCGCTACCCCTCCGACATTTAAACATATATGGTGGAGGATGACGGGATCGAACCGCCGACCCCCTGCTTGTAAGGCAGGTGCTCTCCCAGCTGAGCTAATCCTCCAAAAGTGGTGACCCGTACGGGATTCGAACCCGTGTTACCGCCGTGAAAGGGCGGTGTCTTAACCACTTGACCAACGGGCCAAAAATTTAAAAACTTTTCCAAGCTTCCAACCGGGCTTGAACCGGTGACCTCTTCCTTACCATGGAAGTACTCTACCAGCTGAGCTATGGAAGCATAATGGCTCCGCAGGTAGGAATCGAACCTACGACCGATCGGTTAACAGCCGATAGCTCTACCGCTGAGCTACTGCGGAACAATACAAGCCTGGCAACGTCCTACTCTCACAGGGACAAGGTCCCAACTACCATCGGCGCTAGAGAGCTTAACTTCCGTGTTCGGTATGGGAACGGGTGTGACCTCTCTGCCATCATTACCAGACTTTTATCATTATACACATTCTTTTCAGAATGTCAAAAGGAATTTTAAATATATATTCCTTCAAAACTAGATAACATTGCTACATATTATATGGTTAAGTCCTCGATCTATTAGTATTCGTCAGCTCCACATGTCACCATGCTTCCACCTCGAACCTATCAACCTGATCATCTTTCAGGGATCTTACTAGCTTACGCTATGGGAAATCTCATCTTGAGGGGGGCTTCATGCTTAGATGCTTTCAGCACTTATCCCTTCCGCACATAGCTACCCAGCTATGCCCTTGGCAGAACAACTGGTACACCAGCGGTGCGTCCATCCCGGTCCTCTCGTACTAAGGACAGCTCCTCTCAAATTTCCTACGCCCACGACGGATAGGGACCGAACTGTCTCACGACGTTCTGAACCCAGCTCGCGTACCGCTTTAATGGGCGAACAGCCCAACCCTTGGGACCGACTACAGCCCCAGGATGCGATGAGCCGACATCGAGGTGCCAAACCTCCCCGTCGATGTGGACTCTTGGGGGAGATAAGCCTGTTATCCCCGGGGTAGCTTTTATCCGTTGAGCGATGGCCCTTCCATGCGGAACCACCGGATCACTAAGCCCGACTTTCGTCCCTGCTCGACTTGTAGGTCTCGCAGTCAAGCTCCCTTATGCCTTTGCACTCTACGAATGATTTCCAACCATTCTGAGGGAACCTTTGGGCGCCTCCGTTACACTTTAGGAGGCGACCGCCCCAGTCAAACTGCCCACCTGACACTGTCTCCCGGGTCGATAAGACCCGTAGGTTAGAATTTCAATACAGTCAGGGCGGTATCCCACCAGCGCCTCCACCGAAGCTAGCGCTCCGGTTTCAATGGCTCCCGCCTATCCTGTACAAACTGTACCAAAATTCAATATCAGGCTACAGTAAAGCTCCACGGGGTCTTTCCGTCCTGTCGCGGGTAACCTGCATCTTCACAGGTACTATAATTTCACCGAGTCTCTGGTTGAGACAGTGCCCAAATCGTTACACCTTTCGTGCGGGTCGGAACTTACCCGACAAGGAATTTCGCTACCTTAGGACCGTTATAGTTACGGCCGCCGTTTACTGGGGCTTCAGTTCAGAGCTTCGCTTACGCTAACCCCTCTCCTTAACCTTCCAGCACCGGGCAGGTGTCACCCCCTATACTTCGCCTTACGGCTTCGCAGAGAGCTGTGTTTTTGCTAAACAGTCGCTTGGGCCTATTCACTGCGGCTTTCCGTTAAGAAAGCACCCCTTCTCCCGAAGTTACGGGGTCATTTTGCCGAGTTCCTTAACCAGAGTTCTCTCGCACACCTTAGGATTCTCTCCTCGCCTACCTGTGTCGGTTTGCGGTACAGGCACCTTTTATCTCGCTAGAAGCTTTTCTTGGCAGCGGGGAATCAAAGACTTCGCTCCATAAGGAGCTTCCCCATCACAGCTCAGCCTTTACGATAAGCGGATTTGCCTACTTATCAGCCTAACTGCTTGGACGTGCACAACCAATCGCACGCTTCTTCTATCCTTCTGCGTCCCTCCATTGCTCAAACGATAAAGAGGTGGTACAGGAATATCAACCTGTTGTCCATCGCCTACGCCTGTCGGCCTCGGCTTAGGTCCTGACTAACCCTGAGCGGACGAGCCTTCCTCAGGAAACCTTAGGCATTCGGTGGACGGGATTCTCACCCGTCTTTCGCTACTCATACCGGCATTCTCACTTCTAAGCGCTCCACCAGTCCTTCCGGTCTGACTTCACTGCACTTAGAACGCTCCCCTACCACTGATACCATTGGTATCAATTCGCAGCTTCGGTGGTGTATTTAGCCCCGGTACATTTTCGGCGCAGAGTCACTCGACTAGTGAGCTATTACGCACTCTTTAAATGGTGGCTGCTTCTAAGCCAACATCCTAGTTGTCTAAGCAACTCCACATCCTTTTCCACTTAATACACACTTTGGGACCTTAGCTGGCGATCTGGGCTGTTTCCCTCTTGACTACGGATCTTATCACTCGCAGTCTGACTCCTAAGGATAAGTCATTGGCATTCGGAGTTTGACTGAATTCGGTAATCCGATGAGGACCCCTAGTTCAATCAGTGCTCTACCTCCAAGACTCTTACACTTAAGGCTAGCCCTAAAGCTATTTCGGGGAGAACCAGCTATCTCCAGGTTCGATTGGAATTTCTCCGCTACCCACACCTCATCCCCGCACTTTTCAACGTGCGTGGGTTCGGGCCTCCATTCAGTGTTACCTGAACTTCACCCTGGACATGGGTAGATCACCTGGTTTCGGGTCTACGACCACGTACTAAACGCCCTATTCAGACTCGCTTTCGCTGCGGCTCCGCCTCTTCAGCTTAACCTTGCACGGGATCGTAACTCGCCGGTTCATTCTACAAAAGGCACGCCATCACCCATTAACGGGCTCTGACTATTTGTAGGCACACGGTTTCAGGATCTCTTTCACTCCCCTTCCGGGGTGCTTTTCACCTTTCCCTCACGGTACTGGTTCACTATCGATCACTAGGGAGTATTTAGCCTTGGGAGATGGTCCTCCCAGATTCCGACGGAATTTCACGTGTTCCGCCGTACTCAGGATACATTCAAGAGAGAACGAAGTTTCGACTACGGGGTTGTTACCCTCTACGACGGACCTTTCCAGGTCGCTTCGTCTACCTCGTTCCTTTGTAACTCCGTATAGAATGTCCTACAACCCCAAGAGGCAAGCCTCTTGGTTTGGGCTATGTTCCGTTTCGCTCGCCGCTACTCAGGAAATCGCATTTGCTTTCTCTTCCTCCAGGTACTTAGATGTTTCAGTTCCCTGGGTCTGTCTTCCATACCCTATGTATTCAGGTAAGGATACCATACCATTACGTATAGTGGGTTTCCCCATTCGGAAATCTTCGGATCAAAGCTTACTTACAGCTCCCCGAAGCATATCGGCGTTAGTCCCGTCCTTCATCGACTCCTAGTGTCAAGGCATCCACCGTGCGCCCTTTCTAACTTAACCAAACTAAAATTAAAAAAATATGAGCTACACTGTTATCTAGTTTTCAAAGAACATACATTTATATATGAGAGATAGTTCTCTCAAAACTGAACAAAACGAAACACGGAAACTTATATTGATGAACAGCGTTCATCAATTCTCCATAGAAAGGAGGTGATCCAGCCGCACCTTCCGATACGGCTACCTTGTTACGACTTCACCCCAATCATCTGTCCCACCTTAGGCGGCTAGCTCCAAAAAGGTTACCCCACCGACTTCGGGTGTTACAAACTCTCGTGGTGTGACGGGCGGTGTGTACAAGGCCCGGGAACGTATTCACCGCGGCATGCTGATCCGCGATTACTAGCGATTCCAGCTTCATGTAGGCGAGTTGCAGCCTACAATCCGAACTGAGAACGGTTTTATGAGATTAGCTCCACCTCGCGGTCTTGCAGCTCTTTGTACCGTCCATTGTAGCACGTGTGTAGCCCAGGTCATAAGGGGCATGATGATTTGACGTCATCCCCACCTTCCTCCGGTTTGTCACCGGCAGTCACCTTAGAGTGCCCAACTTAATGATGGCAACTAAGATCAAGGGTTGCGCTCGTTGCGGGACTTAACCCAACATCTCACGACACGAGCTGACGACAACCATGCACCACCTGTCACTCTGCTCCCGAAGGAGAAGCCCTATCTCTAGGGTTTTCAGAGGATGTCAAGACCTGGTAAGGTTCTTCGCGTTGCTTCGAATTAAACCACATGCTCCACCGCTTGTGCGGGCCCCCGTCAATTCCTTTGAGTTTCAGCCTTGCGGCCGTACTCCCCAGGCGGAGTGCTTAATGCGTTAACTTCAGCACTAAAGGGCGGAAACCCTCTAACACTTAGCACTCATCGTTTACGGCGTGGACTACCAGGGTATCTAATCCTGTTTGCTCCCCACGCTTTCGCGCCTCAGTGTCAGTTACAGACCAGAAAGTCGCCTTCGCCACTGGTGTTCCTCCATATCTCTACGCATTTCACCGCTACACATGGAATTCCACTTTCCTCTTCTGCACTCAAGTCTCCCAGTTTCCAATGACCCTCCACGGTTGAGCCGTGGGCTTTCACATCAGACTTAAGAAACCACCTGCGCGCGCTTTACGCCCAATAATTCCGGATAACGCTTGCCACCTACGTATTACCGCGGCTGCTGGCACGTAGTTAGCCGTGGCTTTCTGGTTAGGTACCGTCAAGGTGCCAGCTTATTCAACTAGCACTTGTTCTTCCCTAACAACAGAGTTTTACGACCCGAAAGCCTTCATCACTCACGCGGCGTTGCTCCGTCAGACTTTCGTCCATTGCGGAAGATTCCCTACTGCTGCCTCCCGTAGGAGTCTGGGCCGTGTCTCAGTCCCAGTGTGGCCGATCACCCTCTCAGGTCGGCTACGCATCGTTGCCTTGGTGAGCCGTTACCTCACCAACTAGCTAATGCGACGCGGGTCCATCCATAAGTGACAGCCGAAGCCGCCTTTCAATTTCGAACCATGCAGTTCAAAATGTTATCCGGTATTAGCCCCGGTTTCCCGGAGTTATCCCAGTCTTATGGGCAGGTTACCCACGTGTTACTCACCCGTCCGCCGCTAACTTCATAAGAGCAAGCTCTTAATCCATTCGCTCGACTTGCATGTATTAGGCACGCCGCCAGCGTTCATCCTGAGCCAGGATCAAACTCTCCAATAAAGTTAGTTTGTCTAGCATCTAAAAATAAAAATTGACGTTTCACGTTGTTTGTTTCGTTCAGTTTTCAAAGAACTACTTGGTCGCTCATTTGCGACTTCCTTATGTTAACATCTTCATTTTTCAATGTCAACTAAGTTTTTCAATTTCTTTTTTGTCGTTTTCTGCGTTTCCGCATCAGCGACGTTTATTAATTTACCATATACAAACTATTAACGTCAATACTTTTTAATAAAAAGTTCTTCTTCTTACATAACGAATACATTCCTCTGCGTTAGCAACTCTCCGAAACAAACAAAAAATGATTTTATATCTTTCTTCCATCGCCTTTTTTACAACTTCATGAATACGCTCATCTTCAAAATCAAATAAAAGTTCCTCTAACTCTCTCTTTAATATGTATTCCATCTCTTTTCTCTCTTCTTTTGTCAACATCAGCCCAAGCAAATGATCACCTCAATAATTCCTTACGTAACAATAAACGTTCCGCTCATTTTCACTTATTACAATCCTATCATTCATTATATCCACTACTTACGATATTAATCCTTTGTTCTCTTTTTTATATTTCCAGCATATATGTAACTGAAAAGGATTGGACAAAGGGGCGTAATATTATGTTTTTCTTTTTTATTACGAGTAAAAGAACTTTTAAACACATTAGCTTAATAGTGATACTTTCCTTATTTACAGCATGGCTACTCTTTTTAAAAACATATTCACATGAATCTGCTTTTTCAACTGCTACAGGCCCTAAAGTAATTTACAAAGGAGATACCGCTAAAAAGCAAGTTGCATTTACGTTTGATATTAGTTGGGGAGACAAAAAAGCAATTCCAATCCTTGATACTCTTAAAGAAAGAGAAATTAAGAATGCAACCTTCTTCCTTTCTGCTGCATGGGCCGAAAGACACCCCGATATTGTAGAGCGCATCATGAAAGATGGACACGAAATCGGTAGTATGGGTTACAATTACACATCTTATACTTCTCTAGAGACGAATGAAATAAGACGAGACCTTTTACGAGCACAAGATGTTTTTACAAAACTTGGTGTAAAACAAGTCAAACTGTTACGTCCACCTAGTGGCGAATTTAACAAGGCAACCCTTAAAATTGCAGAATCACTTGGATACACCGTCGTGCATTGGAGTAATAATTCAAACGATTGGAAAAACCCAGGTGTAAACCACATCGTTTCCACCGTCTCTAATAATTTGAAAGGTGGAGATATTGTCTTATTACACGCATCCGATTCTGCCCTTCAAACAAATAGAGCTTTACCGCTGCTCCTGCAAAAATTAAAAAGTGATGGATATGAGCAAATATCCGTATCACAACTTATTTCCAACACAAGTACGAAAAGTGAAGATGTGAAATAGCTTCGTCCCTACTACTCTTCACGTATAAAAAGCTCTACTACCTTTCAAGAAGGTGGTAGAGCTTTTTTAATCACACCATTTCCAGTAATATAACTGCCGGTGTATAAAACCTCTCTCTATTAAGCAGGTTTACTCGTTTTTCCGATTAAACGATGTAATACAAGTAATTGATATGCATTACATAACAATAGCGGTATAACCATTAAATATAACCAATCTGTATCATTAATCCGAAGCGCCGGTACCCATTCAAGAATTGTTACAACAACCATAAAGAACAGAGCTGGCACAAATGCTTTTTTATTTGTTTCTTTACTTTTTACATAAGCAACAATTGCTCCAAACACAAATAAAATTCCAGCAACAAGTATGTTATTCCCCAATGAGACTTCCCCATTTGCAATAAGTACAGACCTTAAATACACAAAATCAAATAATACGAATGCAATAAAGAAGAGCTGGACTGCATTCCATAAAGACGATGAGCGAAACATCCCTAGTCCAAAACGATGGATTGTTAAATATGCAAAGAATCCCATTTGACTTATAACGCTAAAAATAAATCCTACACCCATCAACCAGAAAGATACCGCTAAAATCTCCTTAACGTCGAAATTTTGAAAAAATTCATCGTACCTGTCCCACTCCAAAACAAAACCAATAATAACTGTGCTAATCCCACCAAGAAACAACGTCGTTAAAAATAGTCGTACCCACTTGCGGCTATTCACAACACATCCCCCATTATCCTTATATTTCTAATTAAATTGTATCAATGACAATTTCAAAAAGCTAGCCATGTTCATGTATAAATTCCTTAAAGATATTTATATTAAAAAGAGAGAACTGTGCTGAAAGGAGTTCCAACTTATGAAACGGATACTATTCATTTTCGTTTCTTCTTTTCTACTTATCGCACTTGTAGCATGCGCACAAGGAAAAGAAACGAAATCCGAACTAGATTACGATCAAACAAAGAAAATGATTGTTGATATTTTAAAAACAGATCAAGGTAAGAAAGCTATTCAAGATGTATTAACTGATGAAAAAATGAAACAAGCACTCATACTAGATGAAACAGTAGTAAAGAAAACGATTGAAGATGCAATGGTATCCGATAAAGGGCAACAATTCTGGGAAAAGCTCTTTAAAGATCCTGAGTTCTCATCGAAGTTCGCTAAAAGTATGGGGAAAGAACAAACCCAATTAATGAAAACCTTATTAAAAGACCCTGAATACCAAGCAGGCGTTATAGAAATCATGAAAAATCCTGAAGTAGAAAAAATGATGTTACAAACAATGAAGAGTAAAGAATACCGTCAATATCTACAACAAGTACTAACAGAAACTGCTGAAAGTCCACTCTTCCAATCCAAGATGATTGATATCATTAGTAAAGGTGTACAAAAGGCTGAAAAAGGTGGATCTGATAAGAAAGAAGCAGGCGGTGACGGTGGTTCTCAAGGCGAGAAGAAGGAAGAACAGTGAAAATAATAACTATAATAACGAGTGGACAATGTATAAATTGTCCACTCGTTATTACTTTATCTTGCTATTAACAGACAAAATGGCCCTCTAGTTAAGCGAAAAGTTTACTAGTAACAAAACCCTTATTGTTGCCAGTAACAGATGAACTCCACTGATTAAAGTTTCACTTTATTTTTGTGTAACAGCTGTTTTATCAATTACCACTTCGGCTATTTTACTATAAATAATGCCGGTTGTATGTGTATCTTCATATACTGAAGGAGCAAAGTCTTCTTTATTCCAATCAGGTTGTTGCAGCGGAATACGACCAAGAACATTTGTTTGTAGTTCGGTAGCCAACTTATCTCCCCCGCCTCTTCCAAATACATATTCTTTCTCACCAGTTACCTTACTTTCAAAATATGCCATGTTCTCAACAACACCGAGAATACTATGTTCAGTGCGTAATGCCATCGCTCCAGCACGCGCTGCTACAAACGCAGCTGTTGGATGAGGCGTCGTTACAATAATCTCTTTGCAAGATGGCAACATTGAGTGCACATCTAACGCAACATCACCTGTTCCTGGTGGTAAATCTAGTACTAAATAATCTAAATCGCCCCATTCCACTTCTGTGAAGAAGTGGTTTAACATTTTCCCAAGCATAGGTCCTCTCCAAATAACTGGTGCATTATCCTCTACAAAGAAGCCCATTGAGATTACCTTTACACCTAAACGTTCCACCGGAATTATCTTGTCACCTCTTACGATGGGACGTTTTTCTATCCCCATCATGTCTGGCACACTAAAACCGTAAATGTCCGCATCAATAATACCAACTTTTTTTCCTAAACGAGCTAAAGCAACTGCAAGGTTAACGGAAACGGTTGATTTTCCCACGCCACCTTTTCCACTCGCTACTGCTAAGAATGTCGTTTTTGAATTTGGTGACAATAAAGATTCACTTTGCTCTGCTTCTTGTTCTGGTGCAAACTGAGCTAATTCCTCTTCTGTAAATTCTGCAAAACGAAGTCCAACTGTTGCTGCTCCAAGTTCTTTTACTAACTTTACAATTCCAGACTGCAACTGCATTTGTTCCGCTGTACCAGTTTTTACGATTGCAATTTTGACACTCACATGTTCCTTCTCAGGCTTGACTGTTACCTCTTTAATTGCACTTGTTTCTTTTAATGTTTTATGTAAAAACGGATCTACAATCCCTTCTAACGCTTCAACCACTTGTTCTTTCGTTACCATAATTAACCCAGCCCCCTGTATGAAAAATAACGTAATGTTAATTGAATTCATCTTTGTTTATTCTTCAAATTAATGCGTTTACATTTCCAGTATAACATATTTTCCGAAAACTTCGTTAACGAGAGAAACTCAAAAAAATCCTCCTTATTCTGGAGGATTTCCTTTTTCCGTGAAATAACGCAATATACCACGGTATATTGCAGCTGCTACCTTCTGTTGATATTTCTCCGAATTTAACATATACCTTTCGTTCACATTCGATAAAAAGCCGGCTTCAATTAAAGCACCTGGTGTTTTCGCATACTTCAATAAGTATACGTGAGAGATTGTTTTAGCAGAACGATTCGTATTTTCTAAACTCGTTCTCAATTCAGCCTGTATAAATTTAGCAGCACGTTCATTTTCAATTGAAGAGCGATAGTAGAATGTTTGTGCGCCTTTCGATCCACTACTAGTTAAAGCATTTAAATGAATGCTTGCAAAAAAGTCTATATCTGGTTTATTGATGATTTCTACACGTTTTTTTAAATCCTCCGCTTTACGTCTACTATATGACTTTGTATCTTTGTTAGCTAAATCATAATCTCCCTCACGCGTTAAAATAACTAGTGCACCTTGTTCTTGTAAATAGTCTTGTACCTTTTTTGTAATTTCAAGCGTAATATCCTTTTCTATAATATCCTTTCCACCAACAGCCCCTCCATCTGGTCCACCATGCCCAGCATCTAATACGATTACTTTCCCTGATAAGGGTAAATTCCAAGCTCGCCACGATTTTGTGATTTGAAATTCTTGTTTGACTAAAAAAAACAAAACAACCGCAGCGAGTGCAAAAGAGATAATTCGAATTCTCTTCATACCTTTCCTCCTCCAGCTAGTCCCTCTAATTACTTATATGGGACAAGAGGAAAGTTTATGCTTGTCTTAATGAAGCTTTAATCGATATCTTCTTTCACCTTTTTCATACCCTTCTTGCCACCACAATCCTATAAACTGCTGACAAGATTCAAAAAGTAATTCCTCATCTTTCAACTTTATTTCTCGCATAGTCATACTCGTTAAAAATTGAAATAGCGTTTCAGTTAATTGTTGTTCTTCTTCTAAAGCTCTATATTTCACATCAAAAAACGATTCACCATAATAACCAAATTTACTATATCTCGCTCCTAATAAATAAGATTCTATCCCTAATTCAATACAGTAATCTTCATACTGACGATGAAGCTCTTGCATTTGAAAGGCATCACGAATATTTGAGCGCAATGTTTTTAATGATAATTCTCGCAGCATCTTCCGCTCGTATTTTAACTGCTTTTCTTTTTGTTTTTCTTGTAAGCTGACAATGACATTCATAGTACTTATAAACCTCCCTAATACGTATAGTCTAAACTTCTAAAGAAGAAGCATACGCGAGGCCGTAGCACTAAAATATTCCAAGCTAAAAAAATTGTAAAAGAGGAATGAAACACAAAAAAACCCCAACCAAAATGGTTGGGGTTTGTAGTTCGCAAAAATTAACGTTTTGAGAACTGAGGTGCACGACGTGCGCCTTTAAGACCGTATTTTTTACGCTCTTTCATACGTGCGTCACGAGTTAATAGACCTGCACGTTTTAGTGTTAGACGGTATTCTGGATCAGCTTTTAATAAAGCGCGAGAAATACCGTGACGAATAGCACCAGCTTGACCAGTGTATCCACCACCATTTACGTTTACAAGTACATCGTAGTTACCTAAAGTTTCTGTTGCAACTAGAGGTTGTTTCACTACTTCACGTAATGCAGCAAATGGGATATAGTTTTCAAAATCACGACCGTTAATGATAACGCGTCCTTCGCCTGGAACTAGGCGTACGCGCGCTACTGAACTCTTACGACGTCCAGTGCCATAGTATTGAACCTGTGCCAAAGTAAGCCCTCCTTTAATTAATTATCCGCGAAGTTCGTAAACTTCTGGTTTTTGTGCTTGGTGTGGATGCTCTGCTCCAGCATACACGTTAAGTTTCTTAGAAACTTGACGGCCTAAGCGTCCTTTTGGAAGCATGCCTTTAATTGCAAGCTCTAACATTTGTACAGGGTAGTTTGTACGCATTTCAAGAGCTGTTCTTTGCTTAAGTCCACCTGGGTGGTTAGTGTGACGGTAGTAAATTTTATCGTTTAATTTATTACCTGTTAAATGAATTTTCTCAGCGTTAATAATAATTACATGATCACCCGTGTCAACGTGTGGTGTAAATGTAGGTTTGTTTTTACCACGTAAAATGGATGCTACTTCAGTAGATAGGCGACCTAAAGTTTGACCTTCAGCATCAACCACATACCATTTACGCTCAACTTCGTTAGCTTTTGCCATAAAAGTCGTACGCATGTGTTTCCCTCCTCGTTATCTTTTCCATAGAAAAAATCTATTGTTTATCTTAAACACGATTTCCTTCCGGGGCTAATCGTGGTTTTAGAAACAATACCATATGTTATGATATACTTTTGAGTTTCTAATGTCAAGCAAATGTTACACCAGGATTAGTTGTTATAGTTTACCTCCCATAGGTAAAGCCCATGACCTGGAGCCATCTTTCCAGCAAACTGACGATTTTGTTTCGCTAAAATCTCTGGAATGCTATCAGGATCAAGCTTTCCTTGCCCTACGTTAAGTAACGTACCAACAATAATTCTGACCATATTATATAAAAATCCATTACCTACAAAACGAAAAATTAATTCATCATCTTGCTCAATTAACTCGATTTCATAAATTGTTCGCACTTTATCTTTTTTGTCAGTTTTTGCCGAGCAAAAAGAAGTGAAATCATGCGTTCCAATAAAATAAGGAATTGCTTTTCTTATAGAATTGATTTCGAGCGGATATGGATATTGATATACGTAATTTCTACGGAATACATCCGCAGTCTTTGATAATAATACACGATAACGATATTCTTTTTTCTCAACACCGTAACGTGCATGAAATTCTTCTGTTTTTTTCTCTACTCGCCTAATAACAATATCATCTGGCAACATTGTATTTAAAGCGTTATTCCATTGCCACTCCTCAAGAGACAAAGGAGTATCAAAGTGTATTACTTGCCCTTTTGCATGAACCGTAGAATCTGTTCTACCAGACGCCTGAACACGAACAAGTTCTCCCTTATGCAATTTCTGTAATGCTTTTTCTATCTCCTGTTGAACAGTACGATGCTTCGGCTGAATTTGATAACCACAAAAATGCATACCATCATATGCAATCGTACATTTTATTCTATCCATTTCTCTATTCTCCATTACGATCGCACCCATGCCAAAATACAAGCTAAACAAAATAAGCTTACAATCGTTACTGTATCGCTTGTTTTCCAGCGTAGTTGCCTAAATTTAGTACGTCCTTCACCACTTTGATATCCACGAGCTTCCATCGCAATAGCTAAGTCCTCTGCACGCTTAAAAGCACTGATAAACAGAGGAACGAGCAGTGAGATAATAGCTTTCATTCTATCTTTTATCGGTCCACCAGCGAAATCAATACCACGTGATGCTTGTGCTTTCATTATTTTACTCGTTTCATCCATTAATGTCGGGATAAAACGAAGAGAAATTGACATCATTAATGCGATTTCATGAACAGGAACCTTTATACGCTTCAATGGCTTTAATAACGTCTCCAAACCATCTGTAATTTCAATAGGTGTCGTCGTTAACGTTAATAATGTCGTCATTAAAATAATAACGAAGAACCGTACAGAAATGTATATCCCTTGCTCTAATCCTTTTTCATGTATCGAAAACCAACCAAGCTGGAGTAGTACATCCCCCTCTTTATTTGTAAAAATATGCAGGAAAAATGTAAAAAGAAAAATCCATAAAATTGGTTTTAAGCCCGAAAGTACATAACGAATCGGCACTTTTGCAAAAAATAAAGCAATGAGTGCATATAAAAATAAAAATCCATATGAAATCGCATTATTTGCTAAGAAAACAACAAATACATATAAAAAGACAATCAGCAGCTTCGTACGTGGATCAAGTTGATGAATAAGTGAATTCCCCGGGATATATCTCCCAATAATCAACTGCTGCATGATTCATGACCACCTTTTCGTAACACCTGCACAACTTCATGAGTAAGATCCTCTAAAGATAAGGTAGCCTTTGGAATTGAAATACCAAACTTCTCTTCAATTGCACGTTTATACTTTAATGACATAGGAAGATCCACACCAATTTTCTCTAGTTCATCAGCATGTGAAAATACTTCCTCTGCACTTCCTTGCAAAAAGACCGTTCCTTTATGCATAACTACAATTTGTTCCGCATACTGAGCAGCATCTTCCATATTATGCGTTACAAGGATAACTGTAAGCCCTTTCTCCTTATGCAACTTATAAAACATCTGCATAAGTTCGTTCTGCCCTTTTGGATCTAGACCTGCTGTAGGTTCATCTAATACAAGCACTTCAGGTTCCATTGCCAGTACACCCGCTATAGCAACACGTCTCATTTGTCCACCACTTAATTCGAACGGAGAACGTGTTAACAGTTCCGGTTCTAGCCCTACAAGTTCTATTGCCTCTCTAGCCTTTTGCTTCGCTTCGTCTCCAGATGCCCCGAAATTAGTAGGTCCGAAGCAAATATCTTTCTCCACAGTTTCTTCAAACAACTGATGTTCCGGGAATTGAAAGACAACCCCTACTTTTTTACGTAGTGGCTTTAGCTTTTTTTCTTTCTTTCCTGCCGAAATCAAATGTTCACCAATTTGAACTGTACCATTTGTCGGCTGCAATAAACCATTTAAATGTTGAATCATCGTCGACTTACCTGAACCAGTATGACCGATAATGGCATAATAGCCCCCACTTGGAAACGACACGTCTACATCATAAAGTGCGCGTCTTTCAAATGGAGTTTTATATTGATAACGATGTTCTACTTTTTGGAATGTAATCTCCAAAGTTCGTTCACCAAGCTTTCCATTGTAAGATGCGTATTTTGCAAAAGAATTTCATTTCTTTTTAATAATTCTGCTATTTTCACCGAAAACGGTACATCTAAGCCAATTTCTTGGAGCATATGAGAGGACTTGAAAATTTTCTCTGGAATCCCTTCCTCTAATATTTCTCCCTTATTTAAAATAATGACACGATCTGACTGCGCCGCTTCTTCCAAATCGTGCGTAATTGATAACACGGTAATACCTTTTTGATTAACAAGTTGTCTAACCGTTTCTACTACTTCACGTCTTCCTTGAGGATCTAACATTGACGTTGCTTCATCTAATATTAAAATAGATGGCTGAAGTGCTAAAACGCCTGCTATTGCCACTCGCTGTTTTTGCCCACCAGATAAGGAATGAGGCTCATCATTAAGAAAATCTTCCATACGGACAAGTCGTAAGACCTGTTCTAATCTTTCAATCATTTGTTCTCTTGGCATTCCGATATTCTCTAAACCAAATACAACATCATCTTGCACTGTTGTTCCAACAAATTGATTATCTGGATTTTGAAATACCATTCCAATTTGTTTTCGAACATCCCATACCGTTTCCTCTGATAAAACCATTGAATCATTTACTGTAATAGTCCCTGCTTCCGGCAAAAACAAACCATTCAATAATTTTGCAAGTGTAGACTTTCCTGAACCGTTTTGTCCAATAATAGATACCCATTCTCCCTCATATAAGGAAAATGAAACATCTTTTAATGCATACGTGGCTGCCCCAGGATATTGAAATGATATATTTCCTATCCGAAGTTTCTCTTTTTTCAATAGAAGGCACCCTTTCCTTCGCCAAGCTCGCCTATTTTTATATTTAAAAAAAAGGGCCATGACCAGTTTCTTGAAAAGAACTGTCCTGCCCTTTTAATTATCATTATACTAACTCGATAATTACCATTGGTGCTGCGTCTCCGCGACGTGGACCAATTTTTGCAATACGAGTGTATCCGCCTTGGCGCTCAGCATAGCGTGGAGCTACATCAGCGAATAATTTTTGAAGTGCATCTTGACCAGTCTCAGCGTTAGCTACTTCATTGCGAATGAAAGCTGCTGCTTGACGACGAGCATGAAGATCTCCGCGTTTACCTAAAGTGATCATTTTTTCCACTACAGAACGAAGTTCTTTTGCACGAGTTTCTGTCGTTTGGATGCGCTCGTTGATAATTAAATCAGTAGCTAAGTCACGTAACATAGCTTTACGTTGCGCACTTGTACGGCCTAATTTTCTGTATGCCATTCGTAGTTCCCTCCTTTGTTCATGGGTTTAAATCCTCAGTCGTCTTTACGTAAACCTAAACCTAATTCCTCAAGTTTATGTTTAACTTCTTCTAAGGATTTACGTCCTAAGTTACGAACTTTCATCATATCTTCTTCTGTTTTGTTCGCAAGCTCTTGTACAGTATTAATTCCTGCACGTTTTAGGCAATTATAAGAACGAACAGAAAGGTCTAGTTCTTCGATAGTCATCTCAAGAACTTTCTCTTTTTGATCTTCTTCCTTCTCGACCATAATCTCAGCATTTTGTGCTTCATCAGTTAAACCAACAAAGATATTTAAATGCTCAGTTAAGATTTTGGCACCTAAAGAGATAGCTTCTTTTGGCCCGATGCTTCCATCCGTCCATACATCAAGCGTAAGCTTATCATAATTAGCCACTTGTCCGACACGTGTCTTTTCCACTTGGTAAGTCACACGTGATACTGGAGTATAAATAGAATCAATAGGAATTACTCCTATTGGTTGATCTTCGCTTTTATTTGCATCAGCTGGCGTATACCCACGGCCACGCTTTGCAGTTAAACGCACGCGGAAATGCGCATCTTTTGCTAACGTTGCAATGTGTAAATCTGGATTTAAGATTTCTACATCACTATCGTGAGTAATATCAGCAGCTGTGACAATACCTTCGCCCTGCACATCAATTTCCAACGTCTTCTCTTCTTCAGAGTAGATTTTAAGAGCTAACTTTTTCAAGTTTAAGATGATCGTCGTAACGTCTTCTACTACGCCCTCAACTGTTGAAAATTCATGTAATACGCCATCGATTTGGATAGCAGTAACAGCGGCACCAGGGAGTGAGGATAAAAGAATACGACGTAAGGAGTTACCCAAAGTAGTACCATATCCACGCTCAAGCGGTTCAATTACGAATTTACCATATTTAGCATCTTCGTTAAGTTCAACCGTTTCGATTTTCGGCTTTTCGATTTCAATCATTAACTAAACCCTCCTTCAAAACGTCGAAACCCCGGTTAAACAAAGGTATAACCCCTGTCTAACCGAAAGTCCCCCTTAGGCAGTTCCCGATTGTGCACAACAAGCGATGTTTCTGTACGAAATTTCTCGATAATGCATCATATCCATTATAGACAAAAGGGAAAATTCTATACAGAAAAATTACACACGACGACGTTTTGGCGGACGACATCCATTATGAGGAACTGGAGTAACATCTCTAATTGCTGTTACTTCTAGACCTGCAGCTTGAAGAGCACGAATTGCAGCTTCACGACCAGCACCAGGACCTTTAACAGTAACCTCTAAAGTTTTTAAACCGTGCTCCATTGCAACTTTAGCAGCAGCTTCAGCAGCCATTTGCGCAGCGAATGGAGTAGATTTACGAGATCCACGGAAACCAAGTGCACCAGCACTAGACCAAGAAAGTGCGTTACCGTGAGTATCTGTAAGTGTTACGATTGTGTTGTTGAAAGTAGAACGAATATGAGCTATACCAGCTTCGATATTCTTTTTCACACGTTTTTTACGAGTGTTTGTTTTACGTGCCATTGTTAGTTCAACCTCCTTTACTTATTATTTCTTTTTATTTGCTACTGTACGACGTGGACCTTTACGTGTACGAGCATTGTTTTTAGAATTTTGACCACGAACTGGTAAACCACGACGGTGACGAAGACCACGGTAAGAACCGATCTCCATTAGACGTTTAATGTTAAGAGATACTTCACGACGAAGGTCTCCCTCAACTTTAATACGATCGATAACATCACGGATACGTCCTAATTCGTCTTCCGTTAAATCACGAACTCGTGTTTCTGAAGAAATACCAGCTTCAGTAAGAATTTTTTCAGCAGTTGTGCGACCAATGCCGAATACGTAAGTTAAAGAAATAACAACGCGTTTGTCTCGAGGAATATCTACACCTGCGATACGTGCCATTCTGAATGCACCTCCTTCTGATTAACCTTGTTTTTGTTTATGTTTAGGGTTTTCACAAATAACCATTACTTTTCCACGTCTACGAATAACTTTACATTTTTCGCAGATTGGTTTAACTGACGGTCTTACTTTCATGTCTCGAACCTCCTTAAAGATTACGGAGTGCTATATTATTTAAAACGGTACGTAATACGACCACGATTTAAATCGTACGGAGATAATTCTACCGTAACTTTGTCTCCTGGTAAAATACGAATGAAGTTCATACGGATTTTACCAGAAACGTGAGCCAATACGACATGCCCATTCTCTAATTCTACTTTGAACATAGCATTTGGCAACGTTTCAAGAACGGTACCTTCGACTTCAATTACATCATCTTTAGCCATTCAATAGTTCTCCCTTCTTCAAATCAGTAACATTTTACACTGCTCTGAAATCCCGGAGAGCCAGCTACTTATAAAGTGGTAAGGATTTCGTATCCTGCTTCTGTAAGAGCAATCGTGTGCTCAAAATGGGCACACCATTTACCATCTACCGTTACCACTGTCCAGTCATCAGATAGTGTTTTTACATATCGTCTTCCTTGATTCACCATCGGCTCAACACAGATGACCATTCCCGGCTTTAATCTAGGGCCTCTATTTGGTGGACCATAGTGCGGGATTTGAGGGTCCTCATGTAAGTCTTGCCCGATTCCGTGACCAACATACTCCCTAACGATCGAGAATCCATTCTCTTCAGCATGGGTTTGAACCGCATGTGAGATATTTGATAATCTCTCGCCTGGTTTTACTTGTTCTAGACCAAGATACAACGATTTTTCTGTGACATCAAGTAGCTTTTGAACAGATTCAGAAATGTTTCCAACTGGATACGTCCATGCAGAATCTCCATGGTACCCATTGTATTTCGCACCAATATCGATACTGATGATATCGCCCTCTTTGAGCTTGCGCTTTCCTGGAATTCCGTGTACAAGCTCTTCATTTACAGAAGCACATATGCTCCCCGGAAATCCGTTGTATCCTTTAAAAGATGGCGTAGCACCATATTTTTGAATCGTCTTTTCCGCTATTTGATCGAGCTCTTTCGTTGTAATTCCTGGAGTAATGTGCTGTTTCAACTCTTGATGAGTTAAAGCAACGATTCTGCCAGCTTCTCGCATGATTTCTATCTCGCGAGGAGTTTTGCAGATGATCATTACGCTAAGCCTCCGATGAGAACATCGATATCAGCAAATACTTTATTGATATCTTGCTCACCATTAATGCTTTTTAAGTAACCAAGCTCGTCGTAGAAATCAAGCAAAGGTTTTGTTTGCTTAATATTTACATCTAAACGATTTGCTACAGTTTCTTCATTGTCATCAGAGCGTTGGTATAATTCGCCACCACATTTATCGCACACATCAGCTTTTGCTGGTGGATTGAATTCTAAGTGGTAAGTCGCACCGCACTCTTTACAAATGCGACGGCCTGTAAGGCGTTTTAATAACAACCCTGAATCCACATTAATGTTTAAAACATAGTCGATTTTTTTGCCAAGATCTTTCATAATCTCTTCAAGAGCTGATGCTTGTGCAACAGTTCGTGGGAAACCGTCTAGTAAGAAACCTCTTACGCAGTCTTCTTGACTTAAACGTTCACGAACAATTCCGATTGTAACTTCATCTGGAACAAGTGCACCTTTATCAATAAAAGATTTTGCTTGTAGACCCATTTCAGTTTCAGCCTTCATAGCTGCACGGAACATATCTCCTGTTGAAATGTGAGGGATGTTATACTTGGCTACAATCTGTTCGGCTTGTGTACCTTTACCAGCACCAGGAAGCCCCATTAAAATTAAGTTCATCCTTGTTCCCCCTCAGTACATGAGCATGTAGGGAAGATAGTTCTTCCCACTTACTCACTGCTTGATAAACCCTTTGTAATGGCGTTTTACCAGTTGGCTTTCTAGCTGCTTCATTGTTTCTAAAGCAACGCCGACAACGATTAACATACTCGTTCCACCAATCTGTGCAGATGGAGGAAGATTTCCCAATTTCGTAAAAATAACTGGTAAGATTGCAATCGCTGCTAGGAAAATTGATCCTACAAAGGTCAAACGATACAAGATTTTTGTTAGATATTGTTCTGTATTCTTACCCGGACGAATACCTGGAACATATCCACCTTGCTTGTTTAGATTCTCTGACATTTGCTCTGGATTAACCTGAACAAATGCATAGAAATATGTGAAGGCTACAATGAGCGCAACATATATGATCATTCCCACTGGGTGAGAATAGTTAAAGTTTGCAATAATCCACTGCGATACATCATGTTTCGGGAAGAACTGTGCAATAGTTGGAGGCGTAATTAAGAATGAAACAGCAAAAATGACTGGAATAACACCCGCACTATTTACCTTAAGCGGTAAATGTGTGTTTTGTGCTCCAGCATGATTCCCATTCCCTCCTGTTACACGCTTCGCGTATTGAATTGGGATCTTTCTAACAGCTTGTTGAATGAAAATAACACCAACAATAACTGCTAGCACAGCTAGTAAAATCAATGCAACTTTAACGATACTCATGAACAATTGATCTCCGATATTTTGAAACTGTTGTTGATACACTTGAGATATAACACTTGGTATCGCTGCAGCAATACCGCCAAAGATAAGGATGGAAATACCATTACCTACACCTTTAGCTGTAATCTGTTCGCCTAACCACATTAAAAATGCAGTACCAGCAGTCAGTACCGTAGCAATGTATAAATAAGTGCTCCAACCAGGATTCAAAATTAATTGCCCACCTACCATACCGTTAAAACCGATTGACATACCAAACCCCTGAATAAACGCAAGAACAATTGTAAAGTAACGCGTGAATTGCGTTAGTTTACGACGGCCCATTTCACCTTGCTTCGACCATTCCGAAAATTTAGGAACAACATCCATCTGCAATAATTGCACGATGATGGATGCTGTAATATACGGCATGATTCCCATCGCGAAGATGGAGAAGTTTTTCAAGGCGCCACCGCCAAATGTATTTAGGATGCCTAAAGCATTTAATTGGTCTTGTGCTTTCAGTACGTCTCCATTTGTAAATGGCACTGGGATAAACGTGCCAATCCTGAATACGATTAACATCGCTAAAGTGAATAATATTTTACGTCTTATCTCAGCAACGCGCATAAAGTTGGAGATTGTACGAAACATTAGATCACCTCAACTGATCCGCCAGCTGCTTCAATTGCTTCTTTAGCACTTGAAGAGAACTTGTGCGCTTTAACAGTTAGTTTTTTCTCTACTGCTCCGCTTGCAAGAATTTTAACACCGTCGTTTAACTTGCTGATAACGCCAGTTTCCAGCAATAATTCAGGTGTTACTTCTGTACCATCTTCAAAACGATTTAACGTTGATAAGTTTACAATAGTAAACTCTTTACGGTTAATGTTTGTGAAGCCGCGTTTTGGTAAACGACGGAATAATGGAGTTTGACCACCTTCGAAGCCAAGACGAACACCGCCACCAGAACGTGCGTTTTGTCCTTTATGACCTTTACCAGCAGTTTTACCGTTACCAGAACCGATACCACGACCGACACGGTTACGTACTTTACGAGAACCTTCTGCAGGTTTTAATTCATGAAGTTTCATTCCCAGGCACCTCCTTATATTAATGAGTTATCCTTAAGCTTCTTTTACAGTTAAAAGGTGAGAAACTTTGTTGATCATACCAAGAATAGCAGGAGTTTCTTCCTTAACTACAGTTGAATTCAACTTTTTAAGACCTAAAGCTTCTACCGTCGCACGTTGATCTTGTGGACGACCAATTACACTACGAGTGAGGGTAATTTCTAACTTTTTCGCCATTTGTTTTCCCTCCTTAACCTAGTAGCTCTTCTACAGATTTACCGCGTAATTTTGCAACATCTTCAGCGCGCTTAAGTTCGCTTAATCCGTTCACAGTAGCGCGAATCATGTTGATTGGTGTGTTAGAACCAAGAGATTTCGAAAGAATATCTTGTACACCAGCTAATTCAAGAACCGCACGAACAGGTCCACCAGCAATAACACCAGTACCCTCAGCAGCAGGTTTTAAGAATACTTCACCAGCTCCAAAGTGACCGTTGATTGTGTGTGGAATTGTTGTACCAACTAATGGTACAGCGATTAAATTTTTCTTAGCGTCTTCGATAGCTTTGCGAATTGCGTCTGGTACCTCTTGTGCTTTACCAGTACCGAATCCAACATGACCGTTTTTATCGCCAACTACAACTAGTGCAGCAAAGCGGAAACGACGACCACCCTTAACAACTTTCGCGACACGATTTATCGTAACTACACGTTCTTCAAGTTCTAATTTACTTGGGTCAATGCGATGCATCAATTTTCCCTCCTTTGACCATTAAAATTGTAATCCAGCCTCACGAGCAGCTTCAGCTAGAGCTTTAACACGGCCATGGTATAAGTAACCACCGCGATCGAATACTACTTCTTTAACGCCTTTCTCTACAGCACGCTTAGCAACTGATTCTCCAACTTTCGTAGCAGCTTCAGTATTGCTAGTACCGTTAAGAGCAAGGTCTTTATCAAGAGTAGATGCACTTACTAACGTTACACCATTCACATCATCAATAACTTGAGCGTAAATATGTTGGTTAGAACGGAACACGTTTAAACGTGGACGCTCTGCAGTACCAGTAAGTTTAGCACGTACACGTGCATGTCTTTTCTTACGAGTCGCATTTTTATCAGCTTTAGTGATCATTTTCTTGTCACTCCTTTCTCTCACCTAACGGGTTTACTTAGCAGTTTTACCTTCTTTACGACGAACAACTTCGCCTTCGTAACGAATACCTTTACCTTTGTAAGGCTCAGGAGCACGTACAGCACGGATGTTAGCAGCAAATTCGCCAACACGTTGCTTGTCGATACCTTTAATTACGATTTTAGTTGGTGCAGGTACTTCAACTTCAAGACCTGCTTCCGGAGTCATTTCTACTGGATGAGAATAACCTACGCTTAAAACAAGTTTATCTCCTTGTTTTTGAGCACGGTAACCAACACCGACTAATTCAAGTCCGCGTGCGAAACCTGCAGTTACACCTTCAACCATGTTTCCGATTAAAGCACGAGTTGTACCGTGTAATGCACGGTGTTCCTTCTGTTCAGATGGACGCTCAACTGTTAGTGTATTTTCTTCAATTTTGATAGACATATCAGCATTGAATTTACGAGTTAATTCACCTTTAGGGCCTTTTACTGTTACAGTATTGTCTTCTGCAATTGTAATAGTAACACCTGCAGGGATTTCAAGAATCTTTTTACCAATACGAGACATGTGGTCACACCTCCGTTCGTTTTAAATATATATTACCAAACGTATGCTACTACTTCTCCACCAGTTTGTAATTGACGAGCGTCTTTGTCTGTCATTACTCCCTTAGATGTAGAAACAAGAGCGATACCTAATCCGTTAAGTACACGTGGTACTTCGTCAGCTTTAGCGTAAACGCGTAAGCCAGGTTTACTGATACGTTTTAATCCAGTGATTACACGTTCATTGTTTGCACCATATTTCAGGAAAATACGAAGGATACCTTGTTTGTTATCCTCGATGTATTCTACATCACGAATGAAACCTTCACGTTTTAAAAGTTCAGCGATCTCTTTTTTGATTTTAGAAGCAGGAACCTCTAATTTCTCATGACGTACCATGTTCGCATTACGGATGCGAGTAAGCATGTCTGCAATTGGATCTGTCATCACCATGTGTTTTACCTCCTTCCCATTTGTGGGTTTTACCAACTAGCTTTTTTAACACCAGGAATTTGACCTTTATATGCAAGTTCACGGAAACAAATACGGCAAAGTTTAAATTTGCGGTATACAGAATGCGGACGACCGCAGCGTTCGCAACGTGTATACTCTTGTACTTTAAACTTAGGAGTACGCTTTTGTTTCGCTATCATAGATTTTTTAGCCACGTTTTCGCCTCCTCTACTTAGCGTTGGCTTCCATTATTTTTGGAATGGCATACCGAATTGTGTTAAAAGTTCACGAGCTTCTTCATCAGTTTTCGCTGTAGTAACGATTACGATGTCCATACCGCGTACTTTGCTTACTTTATCATAATCAATCTCAGGGAAGATAAGTTGCTCTTTAACACCTAATGTGTAATTCCCACGACCATCGAATGATTTCTTAGAAACACCACGGAAATCACGTACACGTGGTAAAGAAACCGATACTAATTTGTCGAAGAACTCATACATTTGCTCGCCGCGTAAAGTTACTTTCGCACCGATTGGCATACCTTCACGAAGACGGAAACCAGCGATTGATTTTTTAGCACGAGTTACAACAGGTTTTTGACCTGCGATTTGTGTTAATTCTTCTACTGCATTGTCTAAAGCTTTTGAGTTAGATACCGCGTCACCAACACCAGTGTTGATTACGATCTTTTCGATTTTCGGTACTTCCATCACAGATTTATAGTTAAACTTGCTCACTAGAGCAGGAGTAATTTCCTTTTGGAACTTCTCTTTAAGGCGATTCAATGAAGTGACCTCCTTTCTTAAGAAAATTATTTATCTAATAATTCACCAGATTTTTTTGCAATACGAACTTTTTTACCATCTTCTACTTTGAAGCCTACGCGAGTAGGTTCACCTGTTTTCGGATCTAAAATCATAACGTTAGAAACGTGAATAGGTGCTTCTTTAGTAATAATTCCACCTTGTGGATTTAATTGAGATGGCTTAGAGTGTTTTTTAACGATGTTAACACCCTCAACGATAACACGGTTTTGCTTTGGGAAAGCCACAAGGATAACGCCTTGTTTTCCTTTGTCTTTACCAGTGATTACCTGTACTTTATCACCTTTTTTTACATGCATCTTAATTCTGCACCTCCTTAGCAAGGCAATACCTTAAATTATAGAACTTCTGGAGCTAAAGAAACGATCTTCATGAAGTTGCTATCACGTAATTCACGAGCTACTGGTCCGAAGATACGAGTACCACGTGGGCTCTTATCGTCTTTAATGATAACCGCTGCGTTTTCATCAAATTTGATGTAAGAACCGTCCGGACGACGAGCTCCGCTCTTCGTACGTACTACTACTGCTTTAACAACGTCACCTTTTTTAACAACGCCACCTGGTGTTGCTTGTTTTACCGTAGCAACGATAATGTCACCAATGTTAGCATATTTACGACCAGAGCCGCCTAATACTTTAATTGTTAAAAGTTCACGTGCACCAGAGTTGTCAGCAACTTTCAAACGAGATTCTTGTTGGATCATGTTATGAAACCTCCCTTCGGACTAAAAATTCCGATTCGTCTATTTAGATAATAACCGCTTCTTCAACGATTTCAACTAAACGGAAACGCTTAGTAGCAGAAAGCGGGCGAGTTTCCATGATTTTAACGATATCGCCAAGTTTCGCTTGGTTTTGCTCATCATGGGCTTTGTACTTCTTAGAATACTTAACACGTTTTCCGTACAAGGAATGAGTTTTGTAAGTTTCAACTAAAACTGTAATCGTTTTGTCCATTTTGTCAGACACTACACGACCAGTATAAACTTTGCGTTGGTTACGTTCGCTCACTATGCAAACCTCCCCTCAATTTATCGATTAATTCCGATCTCTCTTTCACGAACTACAGTTTTCATACGAGCAATTGCTTTACGCACTTCACGAATGCGAGTTGGATTCTCTAATTGTCCTGTAGCAAGTTGGAAGCGAAGATTAAACAACTCTTCCTTTAAAGCTTTAACTTTTGTTTCGATTTCGGCAGTGGTTAATTCACGAATATCATTAGTTTTCATTAGATTCACCACCATTTTCTTCACGTTTTACGAATTTACATTTCACAGGTAACTTGTGAGCTGCAAGACGTAATGCTTCGCGTGCTACCTCTTCAGATACACCCGCGATTTCGAACATAATTTTCCCAGGTTTTACTACTGCTACCCAGCCTTCTGGTGCCCCTTTACCGGAACCCATACGTACTTCTAGAGGTTTTGCAGTGTAAGGTTTAGAAGGGAAAATTTTAATCCATACTTTACCGCCACGTTTCATGTAACGAGTCATTGCACGACGAGCAGCTTCGATTTGACGGTTTGTAATCCATGAAGCAGCTTGTGCTTGTAAACCGAATTCACCGAAAGCAATTTCAGTTCCACCTTTAGCACGACCACGCATTTTACCACGATGCTCTCTACGATATTTTACGCGTTTTGGCATTAACATATTATTTTCCTCCTTCCTCAGAAGCTTTCTTTTTTGTAGGAAGGACTTCTCCACGGTAGATCCATACTTTTACGCCTAATTTACCGTATGTTGTATCAGCTTCAACTGCTGCATAGTCAATATCAGCGCGAAGTGTATGAAGTGGAACAGTTCCTTCACTGTAAGATTCTGCACGAGCGATATCAGCTCCGCCAAGACGACCAGAAACCTGTGTTTTAATACCTTTAGCACCTGCACGCATAGCACGTTGAATAACTTGCTTTTGTGCACGACGGAATGATACACGGTTTTCTAATTGACGAGCGATGTTTTCGCCTACTAATTTAGCGTTAAGATCAGCTCTCTTAACTTCTAAAATGTTGATGTGTACACGCTTGCCTGTTAATTGGTTAAGAGCTTTACGAAGTGCTTCAACTTCAGTACCACCTTTACCAATTACCATACCAGGTTTTGCAGTGTGAATTGTAACATTTACACGATTTGCTGCACGTTCGATTTCTACTTTAGCAACAGCAGAATCTTTTAAGCGTACATTAATGTACTCACGGATTTTGATGTCTTCATGTAATAATGTAGCGTAATCTTTCTCAGCGAACCAACGAGATTCCCAGTCACGGATAACACCGACACGAAGACCAATTGGATTAACCTTTTGACCCATCGATTATCCCTCCTTCTTTTCTGATACCACAACTGTGATGTGGCTTGTGCGTTTGTTAATTTGGCTTGCACGACCCATTGCACGTGGACGGAAACGTTTCAACGTTGGACCTTCGTCAACGAAGACTTTTTCAACAACTAGGTTGTTAATATCCATCTCATAATTGTGCTCTGCATTTGCGATTGCAGATTTTAAAACTTTTTCTACAACTGGAGAAGCAGTTTTTGGTGTGTGGTTAAGGATAGCAATCGCTTCACCCACTTGCTTACCTCGGATTAAGTCTACTACTAAACGAACTTTACGAGGAGCAATACGAACTGTTCTCGCTACTGCTTTAGCTTGCATTGAAGTGCCTCCTCTCATTATCTTCTAGTTTTCTTATCGTCAGCAAGGTGACCTTTATACGTACGAGTTGGTGCGAATTCACCTAACTTATGGCCAACCATATCCTCAGTGATGTACACAGGTACGTGTTTACGACCATCATATACAGCGATTGTGTGTCCGATGAACTGAGGGAAGATTGTTGAACGGCGAGACCAAGTTTTAACAACTTGTTTTTGCTCAGATGCAACTAATTTTTCCATTTTGCTCATTAAGTGATCATCGACAAATGGCCTTTTTTAAGCTACGAGCCATTTTGGTGCCTCCCTTCGTGATTGGCGTACGGTTCTAGAAATGAACCGTACTACAATCCCATTATTTTTTACGACGACGAACGATAAATTTGTCAGACGCTTTGTTTTTCTTACGAGTCTTGAATCCAAGAGTTGGTTTACCCCATGGAGACATTGGAGACTTACGTCCGATTGGAGAACGACCTTCACCACCACCGTGTGGGTGATCAACCGGGTTCATTACAGAACCACGAACTGTTGGGCGTTTACCTAACCAGCGAGAGCGACCTGCTTTACCGATTTTGATAAGTTCATGTTGTTCGTTACCTACTTGACCGATTGAAGCGCGACAAGCAGATAATACAAGACGTACTTCACCAGAAGTTAAACGTACAAGTACGTATTTACCTTCTTTACCAAGTACTTGAGCAGATGTACCAGCAGAACGAACTAATTGTCCGCCACGACCAGGCTTAAGCTCGATGTTATGAACAACAGTACCTACTGGAATGTTGATTAATGGTAATGCGTTACCGATTTTGATGTCAGCTTCTGGGCCAGACATAACTTCCATACCTACTTCTAATGATTTAGGAGCAAGAATGTAACGTTTTTCACCGTCAACGTAGTTAATTAATGCGATATTCGCAGAGCGGTTTGGATCGTATTCGATCGTAGCAACGCGTCCTGGAATTCCATCTTTGTTACGCTTAAAGTCGATGATACGGTATTGACGCTTATGTCCGCCACCTTGATGACGTACAGTAATTTTACCTTGGTTATTACGACCAGCCTTCTTGCTTAAAGGAGCAAGTAAAGACTTTTCGGGTCTGTCAGTCGTGATTTCAGCGAAATCATTCGTAGTCATATTACGACGACCGTTAGTAGTTGGATTATACTTTTTAATTCCCATCTCAATTTCCCTCCTTCTTTAGTAAGAATTAAACGCCTTGGAAGATTTCGATTTCTTTGCTGTCAGCAGTTAGCTTAACGATTGCTTTACGACGACGGCTAGTAAAACCAGCGTGACGACCAACGCGTTTTGCTTTCGGCTTGTAGTTCATGATGTTCACTTTTTCTACTTTAACACCAAAGATCGCTTCAAGAGCATCTTTAACTTCTGTTTTATTAGATTTAACGTCCACATCGAACGTGTATTTTTTTTCAGCCATCATTTCCATAGAACGTTCAGTGATAACTGGGCGCTTAATGATATCACGAGGATCTCTCATTATGCAAGCACCTCCTCTACTTTTTCCACTGCCGCTTTTGTCATGATTAGCTTATCATGATGAAGCACGTCTAAAACGTTTACGCCATCAGCAGTGATTACTGTTACTCCAGGGATATTGCGAGCAGATAACTCTACAGATTCGTTTGCATCAGCAGTTACGATAAGAGCTTTCTTCTCAACAGTTAATCCTTTAAGTACTGCTAGCATGTCTTTTGTTTTTGGTGCATTTAATACTAGGTCTTCAAGAACTACAATGTTGTTCTCAACTACTTTAGTAGCTAATGCAGATTTAATTGCTAAACGACGAACCTTCTTAGGAAGTTTGTACGCATAGCTTCTTGGTGTAGGTCCGAATACCGTACCACCACCACGCCATTGAGGAGAACGGATAGACCCTTGACGAGCACGTCCAGTTCCTTTTTGACGCCATGGTTTACGACCACCACCGCGAACTTCAGAACGAGTTTTTACTTTGTGTGTACCTTGACGTAAAGATGCACGTTGCATCATTACAGCTTCGAAAAGTACAGCTTCATTTGGTTCGATACCGAAAATAGCTTCAGCTAATTCGATTTCACCAACCTGTGAACCAGTTTGGTTATATACAGTAACTTTTGGCATTGGAATTCCTCCTTCCTATTGTGAATTATTTGCTAACCTTCACAGCGCCTTGAACAACTACAAGAGATTTCTTAGCACCTGGAACGTTACCTTTTACTAGTAATAAGTTGCGCTCAGTGTCAACTTGAACGATTTCTAAGTTTTGGATAGTAACTTGGTCTCCACCCATACGTCCAGCAAGTTTTTTGCCTTTGAATACACGGTTCGGAGCAACTGGGCCCATTGAACCTGGACGACGGTGATAGCGAGAACCATGAGACATAGGTCCGCGAGATTGTCCGTGGCGTTTGATAACACCTTGGAAACCTTTACCTTTAGAAATTCCTGTTACGTCAACGATTTCACCTGCAGCGAAAACTTCAACTTTTACCTCTTGACCAACCTCTAATCCGTCCACGTCTGCATCGCGGATTTCGCGAATGAAGCGCTTAGGAGTTGTAGATGCTTTAGCAGTGTGGCCTTGTTCAGGTTTGTTAGTTAACTTTTCACGTTTATCTTCAAATCCTAACTGGATTGCATTGTAGCCATCAGTTTCAGTTGTTTTCTTTTGAAGAACAACGTTTGGATTAGCAGCGATAACTGTTACTGGGATTAACTCACCGTTCTCAGCAAATACTTGAGTCATACCGATCTTTCTTCCTAAGATTCCTTTGGTCATGAGTTACACCTCCTACATTTTTAAGTTATATAATTTATAGTTTAATTTCGATATCTACACCAGACGGTAAGTCTAAACGCATTAATGAATCTACTGTTTGTGGAGTAGGACTCACGATATCGATTAAACGTTTGTGTGTGCGCATTTCGAATTGCTCACGAGAATCTTTGTACTTATGAACAGCACGAAGAATTGTATAAATAGTCTTCTCAGTTGGTAATGGGATCGGACCAGAAACTGTTGCCCCAGAACGCTTAGCTGTTTCTACAATTTTCTCAGCTGATTGATCAAGAATACGGTGATCATAAGCTTTTAAACGGATACGAATTTTTTCTTTTGCCATTATTTTCCCTCCTTCGTTCGCCTATTTCTAAAATAGACCTTCTCCATGGAAATTTCCCCACACCATGCCATGGCAAAGCGGCCGGGTGTGTCAGCAACCTTCCACTTCATCGCAGTCAAAGACCAACATTGTCTATTATACAATGTTATTAGTCTAGATGCAAGCATCTTTTTGTTTGCATCTGCTTTTCTCTACTTTTGCTATTATACATGGCACTTTAAAGAATTTCAAGTTTTCATCTACTAGAATTCATTTTACAGTTTTTGGGTTTCGTTTTAATGTTTTTATATACTATAGAAGAAACTCGTCAAAACATAAAGATATCATCCAATTCATTATATAAACACAAATAAAACCCCCAAGGGAAATCCCTTGGGGGGTTTTATATCAGTTAAGATTACTCAACGATAGTAGCAACTACACCGTAACCTACTGTACGTCCACCTTCACGAATAGAGAATTTAGTTCCCTCTTCGATAGCGATTGGAGCGATAAGTTCGATAGTCATTTCGATGTTGTCACCAGGCATTACCATTTCAGTACCTTCTGGTAATTGGATGATACCAGTTACGTCAGTTGTACGGAAGTAGAACTGAGGACGGTAGTTAGCGAAGAATGGAGTGTGACGTCCACCTTCTTCTTTAGATAATACGAAAACTTCAGCTTTGAATTTAGCGTGTGCTTTTACAGAGCCAGTTTTAGCAAGAACTTGTCCACGTTGGATGTCTTCACGAGCAACCCCACGAAGAAGAGCACCGATGTTGTCTCCAGCTTGAGCTTGGTCAAGAAGTTTACGGAACATTTCTACACCAGTTACAGTTGTAGAAGCATTCTCTTCAGCAAGACCGATGATTTCTACTACGTCACCAACTTTAACGATTCCGCGCTCTACACGACCAGTTGCAACTGTACCACGACCTGTGATAGAGAATACATCCTCGATAGGCATTAAGAATGGTTTGTCAGTTTCACGTTCTGGAGTTGGGATGTAAGCATCAACTTCAGTCATTAATTCAATGATTTTTGCTTCCCAATCAGCTTCTCCTTGAAGAGCTTTAAGAGCAGAACCTTTGATTACAGGAATGTCGTCGCCTGGGAATCCGTATTCAGATAATAGGTCACGAACTTCCATTTCTACTAATTCTAATAATTCTTCGTCGTCAACCATGTCGCATTTGTTTAAGAATACAACGATGTAAGGAACACCTACTTGACGAGAAAGAAGGATGTGCTCACGTGTTTGAGGCATTGGGCCATCAGCAGCAGATACTACTAAGATACCGCCGTCCATTTGAGCAGCACCAGTGATCATGTTTTTAACATAGTCAGCGTGACCTGGGCAGTCAACGTGTGCATAGTGACGAGTTTCAGTTTCGTACTCAACGTGTGCAGTTGAGATTGTGATTCCGCGCTCTCTTTCTTCTGGAGCAGCGTCGATTTGATCGTATCCGCGTGCTTCAGCACCACCAGCTTTTGCAAGAACTGTAGTGATCGCAGCAGTTAATGTAGTTTTACCATGGTCAACGTGGCCGATTGTACCGATGTTAACATGGGGTTTAGAACGTTCGAATTTAGCTTTAGCCATTCTAAATTCCTCCTTAGTTTATATAGGTTATTTTATATTTAGACTAGAAAGCGAAACTTACGTCCCACTTTCTAAGCTTACATAAGTAGTTATACTCGAACAATTGATAAAAATCAATTATTCGCCTTTATTTTTTTTAATAATTTCTTCTGAAACAGACTTCGGTACTTCTTCATAATGATCAAATGTCATTGAGAATGTTCCGCGTCCTTGAGTGTTAGAACGTAATGCTGTCGCATAACCGAACATTTCAGAAAGCGGAACCATAGCGCGAACAACTTGTGCGTTACCGCGAGCTTCCATACCTTCTACACGTCCACGACGAGATGTTACGTCACCCATGATGTCTCCCATGTATTCTTCAGGGATTACAACTTCAACTTTCATCATTGGCTCAAGAATTACTGGGTTACATTTAGAAACCGCAGCTTTAAGTGCCATAGATGCAGCGATTTTGAACGCCATCTCAGATGAATCGACATCATGGTAAGAACCGTCAACTAATGCTGCTTTAATGTCAACTAGTGGGTAACCAGCTAGTACACCATTTTTAAGTGAGTCTTCAAGACCCGCTCCAACAGCTGGGATGTATTCACGTGGAACTACACCGCCGACGATTTTGTTTTCGAATTCAAATCCTTTACCTTCTTCGTTAGGTGCAAACTCAATCCAAACGTGACCGAATTGTCCACGTCCACCAGATTGACGAGCAAACTTACCTTCAACTTTCGCAGCAGCGCGGAAAGTTTCACGGTATGCTACCTGAGGAGCACCAACGTTTGCTTCGACTTTGAATTCACGGCGCATACGGTCAACGATGATATCAAGGTGAAGTTCACCCATACCAGCGATGATAGTTTGGCCAGTTTCTTGGTCAGTGTGAGCACGGAATGTTGGATCTTCTTCAGAAAGCTTAGATAATGCTGTACCCATTTTATCTTGGTCAGCTTTAGATTTTGGTTCGATAGCTACAGAGATAACTGGCTCTGGGAATTCCATAGACTCAAGGATAACAAGACTCTTCTCGTCACAAAGAGTATCACCAGTAGTAGTATCTTTTAAACCTACAGCAGCAGCGATATCACCAGCGTAAACTGTTGAAATCTCTTCACGGCTGTTAGCGTGCATTTGTAGGATACGTCCTACACGCTCACGCTTACCTTTAGTTGAGTTTTTCACGTATGATCCAGAGTTTAACACACCAGAGTACACACGGAAGAACGTTAACTTACCAACATAAGGGTCAGTCATGATTTTGAATGCTAGAGCTGCGAATGGTTCTTCATCGCTAGACTTACGTTCTACTTCTTCATCTGTATCCGGAAGAGTACCTTTAATAGCAGGTACATCTAATGGAGATGGTAGGTAGTCGATAACTGCGTCTAACAGGATTTGAACACCTTTGTTTTTGAATGCAGAACCACAGATTACTGGGAAGAATTCTACAGAAGTTGTAGCCTTACGGATACCAGCTTTAAGCTCTTCTACAGTGATTTCTTCACCTTCTAGGTACTTCATCATCATTTCTTCATCAAGCTCAGCTACCGCTTCAATAAGCTTTCCACGGTATTCTTCAGCTAGTTCTTTGTGCTCTTCAGGAATTTCGACACGCTCGATGTCTGTTCCTAAATCGTTACCGTACATGTAAGCACACTCTTCAACAAGATCAATGATACCATTGAACTCATCTTCAGCACCGATTGGTAACTGAATTGGATGTGCGTTTGCTTGTAAACGATCGTGGATTGTTCCTACAGAGTATAAGAAATCTGCACCGATCTTATCCATTTTGTTAACGAATACGATACGAGGTACACCGTAAGTAGTAGCCTGACGCCAAACAGTTTCTGTTTGTGGTTCTACACCAGATTGTGCATCAAGTACTGCTACCGCACCATCAAGTACGCGTAAAGAACGTTCTACTTCTACTGTGAAGTCTACGTGTCCTGGAGTATCAATGATGTTTACACGGTGACCTTTCCATTGAGCTGTAGTTGCAGCAGAAGTAATTGTGATACCACGCTCTTGCTCTTGCTCCATCCAGTCCATCTGAGATGCACCTTCATGAGTTTCACCGATTTTATGAATACGTCCTGTGTAATACAGAATACGCTCAGTTGCTGTTGTTTTACCAGCATCGATGTGAGCCATGATACCAATATTACGAGTGTTTTCTAAAGAGAACTCTCTTGTCATTTGGTGTCTTGCTCCTTCCATATATGGATTGGATTTTTTATTTTAAGTAGCAAAAAAGCCACTTTATATTGTTACATATGCCAGTGTCCAGTACCCTCATTATGTAAAACGAGCGCCCAACGAAAGGGAGAGGCATTCTCCCTCTCCACACTTCCATAAGCGACAAATAAAGCGGTTTATGCTTACATTTATTTTACGTTGAATCCTACCAACGGTAATGAGCAAATGCTTTGTTAGCTTCTGCCATTTTATGAGTGTCTTCACGTTTCTTAACAGATGCACCAGCGTTGTTAGCTGCATCTAAGATTTCGTAAGCTAGACGCTCTTCCATAGTTTTTTCACCACGAAGACGAGCATAGTTTACTAACCAGCGAAGACCTAAAGTTGTACGGCGTTCTGGACGAACCTCAACTGGAACTTGGTAGTTAGCACCACCAACACGACGAGCGCGTACTTCAAGAACAGGCATGATGTTCTTAAGAGCTTGCTCGAATACTTCCATTGGTTCTTTATCTGAACGTTCACGAACGATATCGAAAGCGTTATAAAGAATTGTTTGAGATTTACCTTTTTTACCGTCAACCATCATTTTGTTGATAAGGCGTGTTACTAGCTTAGAATTGTACATTGGATCTGGTAACACGTCACGTTTCGCAACAGGTCCTTTACGAGGCATATTGAGTTCCTCCTTTCATTATAAGTTTATTATTTTTTAGCAGGTTTTGGTCGCTTAGTACCATATTTAGAACGTCCTTGCATACGTTTGTCAACACCAGCTGTATCAAGCGCTCCACGAACGATGTGGTAACGTACCCCTGGTAAATCCTTTACTCGACCACCGCGAATTAATACTACGCTATGCTCTTGTAAGTTATGACCGATACCTGGGATGTAAGCTGTAACTTCAATCCCGTTTGTTAAACGTACACGAGCGTATTTACGTAACGCTGAGTTAGGTTTCTTTGGAGTCATTGTACCAACACGAGTACATACACCACGTTTTTGAGGTGCAGAGATATCAGTTGATTTTTTCTTTAAAGAGTTAAAACCTTTGTTTAACGCAGGTGATTTAGATTTCCATACTTTATCAGTACGACCATTTCTCACTAATTGGTTAATAGTAGGCATTTGATTATCCTCCCTTCGCATGTTTGTATGACCACATATCCAGGTGGTTCATTATTAGTTGAAAACAAAGTTTTTGCAAGGAAGAGCAAATGCTCTCTCCTCACAAAAACAGTTTTAACTTATTATTCCTATTGCTGAAGCTCCCACTTGAATCCCCGAAACTTTTCCAAGCTTACGAACTGATTCAACTTTTGTTATGGGTATGTTATGTTGCAAAGCAGTGCGAATGATAACATGGGTTAACCGCACATCAGCATCTTCTGCAATAACAACTTCTTTAACTATACCATTTTTGATTGCTTCCAATGTTCGTTTATGACCAACGACTACATTTTCAGCATTTGACACTTTTTGATAAGACATATAAATATCCTCCAAAGCATCGTTCAGGAGCAACCTTGATTATAGTAACATTTTGACTCATACAATGTCAACTAGGATTAGCTGTTTTTATACAAAATTTACGACGGAAAATTTTACTGTTCCACATAAACTTCATCGTTTTCTACATTCATGTTATCTTGTGTTGTTTTTACAAGATCCACTTTACGATAACGATTCATACCTGTTCCAGCAGGAACAAGCTTACCGATAATAACATTCTCTTTCAATCCTAGAAGCTCATCGCGTTTACCTTTAATTGCTGCATCCGTTAAAACACGAGTTGTTTCTTGGAACGAAGCTGCAGATAAGAACGAATCTGTTTCAAGTGAAGCTTTTGTAATACCAAGTAGAACAGGTCTAGCTGTCGCTGGTTGTTTACCTTTCAGTAACACCTTCGCATTCGCATCAGTAAACTGATGGATATCTAGTAATGTTCCTGGTAATACATCTGTTTCACCTGCATCACTTACACGAACTTTACGTAGCATTTGGCGTACCATTACTTCTACGTGTTTGTCACCAATTTCTACCCCTTGCATACGGTATACTTTTTGAACTTCACGTAATAAGTATTCTTGCACTGCTGTAATGTCCGTTACTTTTAGTAATTCTTTCGGATCAATAGAACCTTCTGTTAACTCTTTACCGTGGCTAATTGGCTGTCCTGGAGTTACTTTCAGACGAGCACCGTAAGGAATAGCATACGTACGAGCTTCAACTTCACCCTGTACAACTACTTCTTGGCGATCTTTAACATCGTTGATCGCTGCGATAACACCGTCGATTTCACTGATAACTGCCTGACCTTTCGGATTACGAGCTTCGAAGATCTCTTGGATACGAGGTAAACCTTGAGTGATATCATCTCCGGCAACCCCACCTGTATGGAATGTACGCATCGTTAACTGTGTACCTGGCTCACCGATAGATTGAGCTGCGATAATACCTACCGCTTCTCCTACTTCTACGTCTGTACCAGTTGCTAAGTTACGACCGTAACACTTCTTACATACACCGTGGCGAGTGTTACACGTGAACGCTGAACGAATGTTTACAGTTTCAACACCCGAATTTTCAACGATATGAGCGATATCTTCAGTAATTAATTGGTTTTCACTAACTAATACTTCACCTGTTTCAGGATGTTTTACAGTTTTTCTTGCAAAACGTCCAACAAGACGATCATATAATGACTCAATTACTTCATTACCCTCTTTAATCGCACCAATTAATAGACCACGATCTGTTCCACAATCATCTTCACGGACAATTACATCTTGTGCAACGTCTACAAGACGACGCGTTAAGTAACCAGAATCGGCAGTTTTAAGTGCTGTATCGGCAAGACCTTTACGCGCACCATGCGTAGAGATGAAGTACTCAAGTACTGTTAAACCTTCACGGAAACTTGATTTAATTGGAAGTTCGATAATACGACCAGATGGATTGGCCATCAGACCACGCATACCAGCAAGCTGAGTAAAGTTCGATGCGTTACCACGGGCACCGGAATCACTCATCATGAAGATTGGGTTGCGTTTATTCAAGGATTTCATCAGTTTTCCTTGGATAACATCTTTTGCATTACTCCAAATAGAGATAACGCGATCGTAACGTTCTTCTTCCGTGATTAAACCGCGACGGAATTGTTTAATTACATTATCTACTTTTGCTTGTGCTTCATGGAGAATTTCATCTTTTTCACCTAATACAAGAATGTCAGATACCCCAACTGTAATACCAGCCTTTGTAGAGTACTTAAATCCTAAGTTTTTCATACGGTCAAGCATGCGAGATGTTTCCGTAATTTGGAAACGTTTGAATACTTCCGCAATGATGTTACCAAGGATCTTCTTGCTAAATGGTGCCACTTCTTCGCGACTAGCAATAATTTCTTTAATGTTCGCACCTTTTTCAACGAAATATTCCGCTGGTGTTTCTTTTTCAAGGTTTGAGTTTGTCGGTTCATTAATATAAGGGAACGACTCTGGTAAGATTTCGTTAAATATTAATTTACCAACTGTTGTTAATAGAAGCTTACCCTTTTGCTCTTCAGTAAACGTTACGTTATTTACTGAACTTGCAGCAACTGCAACACGTGTGTGCAGATGTACATATCCATTTTGGTATGCAAGTATTGCTTCGTTTGCATCTTTGAAGACCATACCTTCACCGATTGCGCCTTCACGCTCAAGTGTTAAGTAGTAGTTACCTAATACCATATCCTGAGATGGAGTAACAACTGGTTTTCCGTCTTTTGGATTCAAGATGTTTTGTGCCGCTAACATAAGAATACGAGCTTCTGCTTGTGCCTCTGATGATAACGGAACGTGAACCGCCATTTGGTCACCGTCAAAGTCCGCGTTGTATGCAGTACATACAAGTGGATGAAGACGAATTGCGCGACCTTCTACTAATGTAGGTTCAAACGCCTGGATACCAAGACGGTGAAGTGTTGGTGCGCGGTTTAGAAGTACTGGATGCTCTTTAATCACAGATTCTAAAACGTCCCAAACTTCAGGGTGTACACGCTCAATTTTACGTTTCGCACTCTTAATATTGTGTGCTAAGCCTTTTCCAACTAACTCTTTCATAACGAAAGGTTTGAACAGTTCAAGCGCCATTTCTTTCGGTAATCCACACTGGTACATCTTTAAGTTCGGTCCTACAACGATTACAGAACGGCCAGAGTAGTCAACACGTTTACCTAATAAGTTTTGACGGAAACGTCCTTGTTTACCTTTAAGCATGTGAGATAGTGATTTTAATGGGCGGTTACCTGGTCCAGTAACCGGACGGCCACGACGGCCATTATCGATTAATGCGTCTACAGCTTCTTGTAACATACGTTTTTCGTTTTGAACGATGATGCTTGGAGCACCTAGGTCCAATAGACGTTTTAAACGGTTGTTACGGTTAATTACACGACGATATAAGTCGTTTAAGTCAGAAGTAGCAAAACGTCCACCATCTAACTGTACCATTGGGCGTAGTTCTGGTGGGATTACTGGTAGAACATCTAAGATCATCCAAGATGGTTCATTTCCAGAGTTGCGGAATGCTTCTAATACTTCTAGACGTTTAATAGCACGAGTACGGCGTTGTCCTTGTGCTGTTTTTAATTCTTCTTTTAAGAAGTCTACTTCTTTATCTAAATCGATGTCTTGTAGTAGCTTTTTAATCGCTTCTGCACCCATAGCAGCTTGGAATGTGCTACCATATCGATCACGATATGCACGGTATTCTTTTTCAGAAAGTAATTGCTTCTTATCAAGTGGTGTATCTCCACTTTCTGTTACAACATAAGAAGCGAAATAAATTACTTCTTCAAGCGCGCGAGGGGACATGTCTAAGACAAGTCCCATGCGGCTCGGGATACCTTTGAAATACCAAATATGAGATACAGGAGCAGCTAATTCAATATGACCCATACGTTCACGACGTACTTTTGCACGCGTTACTTCAACGCCACATCGATCACAAACTACACCTTTATAACGTACACGTTTGTATTTTCCGCAATGACATTCCCAGTCCTTTTGTGGTCCGAAAATACGCTCACAGAACAAGCCATCTTTTTCAGGCTTTAACGTACGATAGTTAATAGTTTCTGGTTTCTTAACTTCACCGTATGACCAAGAACGAATCTTGTCAGGTGAAGCAAGTCCAATCTTCATATATTCAAAGTTATTTACATCTATCAAGGGGCCTACCTCCCTTTTAGTCTACAGGTTATCCCAATTATTCCTTAGTTGTCTCAACTTCAACATTCAATTTATCTGCTGATTGATGATCATCATCATCTTCTGTATCACGCATTTCAATTTCTGTATCGTCGCTAGACATCATTTTAACGTCCATACCTAAACTTTGCAGCTCTTTAATCAATACTTTGAATGATTCAGGAACGCCTGGTTCTGGAACATTTTCGCCTTTAACAATTGCTTCATAAGTCTTAACACGTCCAACAACATCATCAGACTTCACTGTTAAGATTTCTTGAAGAGTATAAGCAGCACCGTAAGCTTCAAGTGCCCAAACCTCCATCTCACCGAAACGCTGTCCACCGAACTGAGCTTTACCTCCAAGAGGTTGCTGCGTTACAAGTGAGTATGGTCCAGTAGAACGAGCATGAAGTTTATCGTCAACCATGTGCGCAAGTTTGATCATATACATGACACCAACAGATACGCGGTTATCGAATGGTTCACCAGTACGTCCGTCATACAGGATTGTTTTCGCGTCATTTGCCATACCAGCTTCTTCAATTGTGCCCCAAACATCTTCCTCACGAGCACCATCGAATACTGGTGTTGCAATGTGAATGCCCAGGTATCTTGCTGCCATACCAAGATGAAGCTCTAATACCTGACCGATATTCATACGAGATGGTACCCCTAATGGGTTTAACATAATATCGATTGGCGTACCGTCTGGTAAGTAAGGCATATCTTCTTCTGGTAAAATACGAGAAATAACACCTTTGTTACCGTGACGTCCGGCCATCTTGTCACCTTCAGAAATTTTACGTTTTTGAACGATATATGCACGTACAAGTTGATTCACACCTGGTGGCAATTCATCGCCATCTTCACGGTTGAATACTTTTACGTCTAAGATAATACCGCCACCACCGTGTGGTACACGTAGTGATGTATCACGTACTTCACGCGCTTTTTCTCCAAAGATAGCATGTAATAGACGTTCTTCAGCTGTTAATTCTGTTACACCTTTAGGTGTTACTTTACCAACAAGTAAATCTCCATCTTTTACTTCAGCACCAACGCGAATAATACCGCGCTCGTCAAGGTTACGTAATGCGTCTTCCCCAACGTTTGGAATGTCACGTGTAATTTCTTCTGGTCCAAGCTTCGTATCACGAGCTTCTGATTCATATTCTTCAATATGAATAGAAGTGTACACATCATCTTTTACAAGGCGCTCACTCATGATAATCGCATCCTCGTAGTTATAACCGTCCCAAGTCATGAAGCCAACAAGCACGTTACGTCCAAGTGCTAGTTCACCTAATTCCATAGAAGGACCATCCGCAAGGATTTCACCTTTTACAACTTCATTTCCAACACTTACGATTGGACGTTGGTTGTAACAAGTTCCTTGGTTAGAACGAATGAATTTTTGCATTTTGTAGCGATCTAAGTCGCCTTTTACTGTTTGACCGTCAACTTCTACATAGCGACGTACCCAAACTTCACGTGCTTCTACGCGCTCAACAACACCAGGATGTTTACAGATTACTGCAGCACCCGAGTCTTTTGCTGATACGTACTCCATACCTGTACCTACAATCGGAGATTCCGGATTCATTAACGGAACCGCCTGACGTTGCATGTTCGCTCCCATAAGTGCGCGGTTAGAGTCATCGTTTTCTAAGAACGGAATACAAGCTGTCGCTGCCGACACTACTTGTTTTGGAGATACATCCATGTAGTCGATGCGTTCTCTATTTGTGACAATATTTTCGCCACGGAAACGAGCTACGATATCTTCACTTAGGAATTCACCTTCATCAGATAATTTCATATTCGCTTGGGCTACAACATAGTTATCTTCTTCATCTGCTGTTAAATAATCAACATGCCCTGTTACAAGACCAGTTTCTGGGTCAACACGACGGTATGGTGTTTCAATGAAACCAAACTCATTTACTTTCGCGAACGAAGATAATGAGTTAATCAAACCAATGTTTGGTCCCTCTGGTGTTTCAATCGGACACATACGACCATAGTGGGAGTAATGAACGTCACGTACTTCAAAGCCTGCGCGCTCACGCGTTAAACCACCAGGTCCTAATGCAGATAGTCTTCGTTTGTGAGTTAACTCTGCTAATGGATTTGTTTGGTCCATGAACTGAGATAACTGAGAACTTCCGAAGAACTCTTTAATAGATGCAATAACAGGACGAATATTAATTAGTGCCTGTGGTGTAATTGCATTTGTATCTTGGATCGACATTCTCTCACGAACAACACGTTCCATACGAGAAAGGCCGATACGGAATTGGTTTTGTAATAGTTCTCCAACAGAACGCAGACGACGGTTTCCTAAATGGTCAATATCATCTGTATCTCCTACTTTGTATAGTAGGTTGAAGAAGTAACTGATAGAAGCAAGGATATCACCTGGTGTGATGTGTTTCACATCACGAGTAATGTTTGCATTACCAATTACATTAATTACGCGTTCGCCTTCCGACTCAGGAGCATAAATCTTAATAGATTGCAGCTCAACATCGCCTTCTACCACTCCACCCATTGGTTTCGCTGTTTTGAATCCAATGTTTTTCTCTAAGTAAGGTAAAATGCGATCAAGTGTACGACGATCTAAGATTGTTCCTTCTGCCGCTAAAATTTCACCAGTTTCTGGATCCACTAATGTTTCAGCTAAACGTTGATTAAACAATCTGTTTTTAATGTGTAACTTCTTGTTGATCTTATAGCGACCTACATTTGCTAAATCGTAGCGCTTTGGATCGAAGAAACGAGACACAAGTAAGCTCTTAGCATTTTCTACTGTTGGTGGTTCACCAGGACGTAGACGCTCATAAATTTCAAGCAATGCTTTTTCTGTGCTATCTGTGTTGTCTTTTTCTAATGTGTTGCTTAAGTATTCGTTATCACCTAAAAGCTCGGTGATTTCTTGATCAGAGCCAAACCCTAATGCGCGTAACAAAACAGTTACAGGAAGTTTACGCGTACGGTCAATACGCACATATACAACATCCTTAGCATCTGTCTCATACTCTAACCAAGCTCCGCGGTTTGGAATTACAGTAGCAGTAAAACCACGTTTTCCGTTTTTATCCACTTTGCCACTATAGTATACGCTTGGAGAGCGAACTAACTGGGAAACGATAACACGTTCTGCACCGTTAATTACGAATGTTCCAGTCTCTGTCATGAGTGGGAAATCTCCCATGAACACATCTTGTTCTTTTACTTCACCAGTTTCCTTGTTGATTAGACGCACTTTTACACGAAGTGGTGCTGCATACGTCACATCACGCTCTTTGCATTCGTCTACAGAGTATTTAGGTTCACCTAAGCTGTAGTCGATAAATTCAAGCGATAGATTTCCCGTAAAGTCTTCAATCGGAGAAATGTCTTGGAACATTTCTCGCAAACCCTCATCAAGAAACCACTGATAAGAAGAGGTTTGAATTTCGATAAGATTTGGTAACTCTAATACTTCACTAATACGGGCATAACTTCTTCGTTGGCGGTGGCGTCCGTATTGAACTAGTTGACCTGTCAACTGCTTCACCCCTCAAATCATGAGTATTATAAATGCACAAAAAAATTTGTGCAAAATCACAAATAAATACAACTACTGCTATTAGCGTAGTCTTTTTCTCTTAAAGATAAATACGTTGAGTCTTTCTACCTGCTCAAAAAAGAAAAATGGCTTCTATAAGAAAACCATCATTCTGTTTCATAATCTGCTGATTTTACTATCTTTTCCAAGAGAAACAAAAATATACATCTTTCTCAACGCAGAAAATCATATATTGGCATTGTATAATGTTAACATAGCCAAAAATAACCGTCAACGTTTTTTTGATTTTATGATATAATATCCTTTTTTCTTTTCTACAACCTCAACTTCAGAAAATACTTCCTCTAGTTTTTTCAGCGCAGATGGTGCACCTTGCTTCTTTTGAATAACAATCCAAAGTTCTCCACCTGGAACTAAATACTCCACAGCTTTTTCTAAAATTTCATGTACGACATCTTTACCCGCACGAATTGGAGGGTTAGATAGAATAGCAGCATACTTGCCATCTACATTTTCATAGACGCTACTTTGAAAAATACGTATATTCTCGATTTTGTTATTAGCGGCGTTTTCTTTCGCAAGTCCAAGCGCCCTTTCATTCACATCCACCATGTGAACTTCACGACCTTGAAACTCTTTCGCTAGCGACAAACCAATAGGACCGTATCCGCAACCTACATCTAATATATTACCTTTAATATCTGGCATTTGAAAAGCTTCAATTAAAAGACGGGAACCAAAGTCCACTTCGTTTTTCGAGAACACCCCATGGTCGGATAAGAAAGTAAATTGAGATCCACGAAGTGCAAATTCCCATCGCTTACGATCACTTTTACTAGAAGGGTCGTTAGAAAAATAATGGTCTGCCATATGGCCACCTCTCTTCTTTACAGTTAAAAAAAAAGCTCGCATGAGAGCGAGCTTTTTTTAAAGCATCAAAAGTTAATTACTTAACTTCTACAGCAGCGCCAACTTCTTCAAGTTTAGCTTTGATTTCTTCAGCTTCTTCTTTAGCAGCAGCTTCTTTGATTACTTTTGGAGTGTTGTCAACTAATTCTTTAGCTTCTTTTAAGCCAAGACCAGTGATTTCACGAACAACTTTGATAACTTTGATTTTTTGTGCACCAGCGCTAGTTAGTTCCACATCAAATTCAGTTTTCTCAGCAGCAGCTTCTCCAGCGCCACCAGCAACAGCTACAGGAGCAGCAGCAGTTACGCCGAATTCTTCCTCGATAGCTTTTACTAAGTCGTTAAGTTCTAATACAGTCATAGATTTAACTGCTTCAATGATTTGTTCTTTAGTCATTGTAAATATCCTCCCTTAAATAGGTTTGTATTGTTTTATCGATAATACGTAATTATCTTTTAAAAAATTAAGCGCCTTGCTCTTCCTTTTGTTCTGCAACTGCTTTAGTAGCAAGTGCAAGGTTACGGATTGGAGCTTGAAGAACGCTAAGAAGCATAGAAAGTAAGCCTTCACGTGATGGAAGAGTAGCGATTGCTTTAACCTCATCAAGTGTTACAAGTTTACCTTCGATTACGCCCGCTTTAATTTCTAAAGCTTCATGATTTTTAGCGAAGTCGTTTAATACTTTCGCAGGAGCAACTACATCCTCGTTACTGAACGCGATTGCGTTTGGTCCTGTTAAGAATTCGTTTAACTCAGCCATTTCAGCAGATTCTGCAGCACGACGAGTTAGAGAGTTTTTGTAAACTTTGAACTCAACGCCAGCTTCACGTAATTGCTTACGTAATTCTGTTGCTTCAGAAACCGTTAAACCACGGTAGTCAACAACGATCGTAGATTTACTAGCACGAAGTTTGTCCGCGATTTCAGTTACAACTTGTTGTTTAGTTTCGATTACTTTGCTCATGTTATTACACCTCCTGTAGATTATATAGAAGATGTACCGAAAGTGCACTAAAAACCTCCATGCCCAACTTGTAGACATGGAGGCATATAGTCACAGAAAAAAAATTCCGTTTCGTATATTAACACCTAGGTAGGAAATTAAGTCTATTGACACCTACTGTCTACGGTACACTATTTAAATTCACAACATAAATGATTATATTAAATCTTCTTTATGAAGTCAACTTCCAATTTTTACGCTAATGTAGAAACGTCTACACGTACGCCAGGTCCCATTGTAGAAGCAACTGTTACGTTCTTCATGTAAGTACCTTTTGCAGCAGATGGCTTAACTTTTAATAAAGTATCAGCGATTGTTTTGAAGTTTTCTACTAATTTAGCATCTTCGAAAGATACTTTACCGATTGGAACGTGGATGTTACCAGCTTTATCAACGCGGTATTCAACTTTACCAGCTTTGATTTCGTTAACAGCTTTAGTTACATCGAAAGTAACTGTTCCAGTTTTAGGGTTTGGCATTAAACCTTTAGGTCCTAATACGCGACCAAGTTTACCAACTTCACCCATCATGTCAGGAGTTGCTACTACTACATCGAAATCGAACCAACCTTGTTGGATTTTACCGATGTAATCAGTATCGCCTACGAAGTCAGCTCCAGCAGCTTCAGCTTCTTTAGCTTTTTCACCTTTAGCGAACACTAATACACGTTGTACTTTACCAGTACCGTGCGGAAGAACAACTGCACCACGGATTTGTTGGTCAGCTTTCTTAGGGTCAACACCTAAACGGAATGCAGCTTCTACAGTTGCATCAAATTTAGCTGTGTTTGTTTTCTTTACTAATTCTACCGCTTCTGTTGCAGAGTAAGCAGCTGCACGGTCAACAAGCTTTGCAGCTTCTACGTACTTTTTACCTCTTTTAGCCATTTTTATTTCCTCCTCGAATGTGGTTTTAGCGGAATAACCTCCCACGTTTACGCCTGTTTTCAGGTATAACCTGAGGATGAGCGCCATCCATTTATTTAAAAACGATAATCATTTACGATAATAAAGGTTGCGAATTGGAATTCCAGACCCGCAACCTTTTTTTAAAAACAAATCGAATTAGTCTTCGATAACGATGCCCATACTGCGTGCAGTACCTTCAACCATACGCATTGCAGCTTCTACGCTAGCAGCGTTTAGGTCAGGCATTTTAGTTTCAGCGATTTCGCGTACTTTATCACGCTTAACAGTTGCCACTTTATTACGATTTGGTTCACCAGAACCAGACTCAATACCAGCTACTTTCTTAAGAAGAACAGCAGCAGGAGGAGTTTTAGTAATGAAAGTGAATGAACGGTCCTCAAATACCGTAATTTCAACAGGGATGATAAGACCAGCTTGATCTGCTGTACGAGCGTTAAACTCTTTACAGAAGCCCATGATGTTAACACCTGCTTGTCCTAATGCTGGACCAACTGGTGGAGCTGGGTTAGCTTTACCTGCAGGAATTTGAAGCTTTACCATTTTAATTACCTTTTTAGCCACGAGACACACCTCCTTAAGTCCGTGATGTGGTCAATTGGACAGTGATTTGCCCTCCCACGTCATATTTTATCTGTAAGGATAAAATCTTTCAAAAAACGCCTCCGATAATGAAGACGTACTGACTTAAAAGATATTATCACTTTTTACAATTCATTTCAAGTTTCATTTTATAATTTTTCAATTTGATGGAAGTCAAGTTCAACTGGAGTCTCGCGACCAAACATGTCCACAAGTACACTAACCTTTTTCTTCTCCACATCAATTTCTTCAATAGCACCTGTATAATCTGCGAATGGCCCCTCATTTACACGTACTGTCTCATGAAGTTCAAAGTCGAAATCAACCACTTCGTTGTCCATTCCCATATGTTTCATAATGGTAACAACTTCCTCTTCTAATAGAGGCGATGGCTTAGATCCAGAACCAGAAGAACCAACGAACCCAGTTACACCCGGCGTGTTACGTACAACATACCAAGAATCATCAGTCATGATTAATTCTACTAATACATAACCTGGGAACACTTTTCTTTTCATTAATTTTTCTTTTCCGTTTTTCATTTCTACTTCTACTTCTTCCGGGACAACAACACGGAAAATTTTATCTTGCATACCCATTGATTCTACACGCTTCTCTAGGTTTGCTTTTACTTTATTTTCATATCCAGAATAAGTATGGACAACATACCAACTTTTTTCCATTCATTTAGGACGAGCGTCCTTCCCTCCCTGACGTACATTTTTTTGCGCAAATGAAAAAACCCGTTCACCGGGCTTTTACACAGTTCTTATAAATAACATTATATCATGGATAAGTGCTTCTTATTCAAGAATTAACCAAGAATTAACCGAATTAAAGAAGAAATGCCCATATCAACTACTGCGAAGAAAATCGCAAAGAACACAACTGTAGCAACAACAGTCGCTGTTGAGCGGAGTAATTCATCTTTTTTAGGCCAACTTACTTTTTTCATTTCGCGACCTACATCGCCGAAAAAGTTCGTTAAACGCATCTGCGGGACCTCCAGTGTATTATTTCAATTATTTATTTTGTTTCCTTGTGAACTGTATGCTGATTGCATGTTTTACAAAACTTTTTTATTTCAAGTCGCTCTATTGAGCTCGTATCTTTCATAGTAGAGTAGTTTCGATTTTTACACTCTTCACATGAGAGTACAACTTTTTTCCTCATTAGTTACACCAACCTTGTAACATTATGTCCCTAAAAATGTATCATACAATAAAAGACAATGTCAATGACATGCATTTTGTACGCTCTACAAAAGAAAACAGGTGATTTATTTTACACCTGTTGTACTTGTTATTTGTTATGAATTTAAAGTTGTACTTTCTCGCATTTCCATATATCGTTCCAATTTCCTCTTCACCCGCTGTAAAGCGTTATCAATAGATTTCACATGTCTGTTTAACTGTTCTGAAATCTCTTGATAAGAACGCCCATCTAGATATAAAGAAAGTACTTTTCTTTCTAAATCGCTTAATAATTCTGATATTTTTGATTCTATGTCTGTATATTCTTCTTGGCTAATAATCATCTCTTCAGGATCAGTTACCTTCGCTTCAGAAATAACATCCAATAATGTTCGATCAGATTCCTCATCGTAAATCGGCTTATCTAAAGACACATATGAATTTAAGGGAATATGTTTTTGTCTTGTTGCCGTTTTAATAGCGGTAATAATTTGTCGAGTGATACACAGTTCAGCAAATGCTTTGAATGAAGACAGCTTGTCCTCTTTATAATCACGAATTGCTTTAAACAACCCTATCATACCTTCTTGAACAATGTCTTCTCGATCGGCACCCACTAAAAAGTAAGATCTTGATTTCGCGCGAACAAAGTTCTTATACTTGTGAATTAAATATTCTAGAGCGTCAGTATTACCTTTTCGAACTAACTCAACGATTGCCTCATCCTCTAAATCACGAAATGTAACGTCGCCTACACTTACGAAGCCTGCTTCCACCTTGATCCCTCCGACCGCTATTTATTTAGCAATATTATACAGTAAAAAGACAAAGAGCGTCAATGCTTCAACGCTCTCCTCTTCTTAATTTTTCTAATTTTTCTGTAATATCTTTACTAAATATCTTTCGCATGGCGGGTTGCTGTTCTTTCGTGTCTTTTGTACGCCTTCTTACTTGTTGCTCCATTGCCTGTACTTCCAACTCTAATTCACGCGCAGATTTCCGAAGGGCACCTTGCGCAAATATAACCCATTGTTCCGTGTAATCAGAAGTCGCAACATATATTCGTGTATTTATATTTCTAAGCTCTATCGCAAGTTGCTCTATCTTTTCATCTGCAGTTTGATTCTTTCGTGTGAATATTACTTCCACACGAGATTGTTTCATCTTTTTTTCAATACCATGTACTGTATAGGCATCAAAGACTATCATCACTTTTGTGCCTGTATAACCTTGATAATCCGCCATCTTATCAATAAGTGCATCTCTTGATGATTGTAAATCTACATCCCGCAGTTTCTTCAAATCTCCCCAAGCTCCGATAATGTTGTAACCGTCAACGATTAAAATATCGTTCATCTTTTATTTACCAATTTCGTGACGTTTACGATATACCTCATACATTAACAAACTTGCGGCTACGGAAGCATTTAAGGATGTAACTTTACCAACCATCGGTAGAGTGATTAGGAAATCACACTTTTCACCAATAATACGGCTCATACCTTTTCCTTCACTACCAATTACTAACCCAATCGGCATTTTACCATCTAAATTACGATAATCCGTTTTTCCTTTGGCATCTGTACCAGCAATCCAAAGTCCACGTTCTTTTAATTCATCAATTGTACGGGATAAGTTCGTTACGCGTGCAACAGGAATGTATTCAATTGCTCCTGTTGATGCTTTCGCAACTGACGCTGTAAGCCCCACAGCCCTTCTCTTTGGAATAATAATCCCATGAGCTCCTGTCGCATCAGCAGTACGCATAATAGAACCTAAGTTATGCGGATCTTCAATCTCATCTAAAATTAAGAAGAATGGATCTTCATTACGTTTTTCTGCCACTTTGAATAAATCTTCTAACTCCGCATACTGATATGCAGCTACTTGAGCGATTACACCTTGATGATTACCCTCAACTAATTGATCTAACTTTTTCTTTGGTGCATGTTGTAAAATAACCTTATTTTCTTTCGCTAACGCTAGTACAATCTGCACTTGTCCTTTGGCAGCACCTTCTGCGATCCAAATTTTATTAATATCTCTCCCTGATCGTAACGCTTCAATTACAGGGTTACGTCCGATAATATATTCACTACTCATGATGATGTGCCCCCTTCCTTTTCTTCTAAAACTGCAATTGCCTTATATACAATTTCGTCTAATCTTTCACGGTTATTTAATAAATGATGATAACCAATTAGCGCTTCAAAGGCTGTACTATGTCGATATGTTTGTACATCCGTATTTTTCGGAACCGTACCTGAATTTGCATTACGTCCTCTTCTTAATACCGCCTCTTCTTCCTCTGTCAAAAACGACGTCTCTAATAAATGATAAACAACTTTCGCCTGTGCTTTTGCTGAAACAAAGCTCGTCCCTAAGCGATGTAATTGATTAGGGCGAACCTTTCCTTTTTGAAGGAGGTGATAGCGGATATATTGTTCATATACCGCATCACCCATATACGCTAACGCCAAGCTGTTTAATTGCTTTGCATCAATCATCCTTATCCTCTTTTCCATCTTGTACCTTGAGCGGTATCTTCTAAAATAATATTACGTCCTTTTAAATCGTCACGAATTTGATCAGACAATGCGAAATCGCGATTTTTACGAGCCTCAATGCGCTTTTGGATAAGTTCTTCAATTTCTTCATCCAGCAATTCTTCTTGCGTTAATTCTAATCCTAAAATATCAAATAACGTTTCCAATTGTTTTACGTATGCTTCGATCACAACTTTAGATGTATGCTCTTCAAGTAAATATTGATTTGCATAATTGGCTACATTGTATAATTCGGTAATTGCATTCGCAGTGTTAAAGTCATCATTCATTGCCTCTTCAAATGCAGTCTGGAATTTCTCTATTTCAACTAACCATTTCTCATTATGGTCTGTTAAATCCGTACTGCTTTCCATACGATGCTTTAAGTTTCCATAAGCTGTTTTAATTCTTTCCAGCCCATTATTCGTACTTTGTAATAACTCTTCACTAAAGTTAATCGGATGACGATAGTGTACTGATAACATAAAGAATCTAATTAACTGTGGGTCGTATTGCTTAATAATATCGTGAACTAAAATAAAGTTACCAAGCGATTTAGACATCTTCTCATTGTTAATATTAATATATCCATTATGCATCCAGTAACGTGCAAACGTTTTTCCAGTCAATGCTTCCGACTGCGCAATTTCATTTTCATGATGCGGGAACGCCAAGTCTTGACCACCAGCATGAATGTCAATTGTATCCCCTAAGTACTTACGTGCCATTGCTGAGCATTCAATATGCCACCCTGGACGCCCTTGCCCCCAAGGGCTTTCCCAGAAGATTTCTCCTTCTTTCGCAGCTTTCCATAAAGCAAAATCAAGAGGGTCTTGTTTCTTTTCCCCTACCTCAATACGAGCACCGTGACGTAAATCTGCGATTGGTTGATGTGATAATTTACCGTAACCTTCGAATTCCTTCGTTTTAAAGTACACATCACCCTCTGATTCGTATGCATACCCTTTATTCACAAGTTCTTGAATAAATTCAATAATGATATCCATATTTTCTGTTACACGAGGATGGACTGTTGCGTGTTTGCAACCTAGCGCTGTTACATCTTCAAAGTACGCTTCAACAAAACGATCAGCAATTGTCGGTACATCTTCACCTAATTCATTTGCCGCTTTAATTAATTTATCATCTACGTCCGTAAAGTTCGATACGTATTGCACATCGTACCCTTTATATTCTAGATAGCGACGTACTGTATCGAATACCATAGGAGGTCTTGCATTGCCAATATGAATGTAGTTATAGACTGTAGGTCCGCATACATACATCTTTACCTTATTTTCTTCTAATGGAACAAACTCTTCTTTTTGACGTGTTAACGTATTATAAATGTGAATAGTCATTTTTATCCTTCCTTTCTACCTTTACTTCCAGTTGTTTCTTCAATTTATCAAGTTCTACTTCCATAGCCTTTAATTTATCAAAAATTGGATCCGGAAGGTCAGAGTGATTTAATTCTTGACCAATCTTTACTCCATTTTGAATAACGACTCGGCCAGGTATACCTACAACTGTAGAATGTGCAGGAACTTCTTTTAATACGACAGACCCTGCCCCGATTTTAGAATTCTCTCCCACAGTAATAGAACCAAGGACTTTAGCACCCGTCGCAATTAATACATTATCCTGAATTGTTGGATGCCTCTTGCCTTTTTCTTTTCCTGTACCACCTAATGTAACCCCTTGATAAATTGTTACATTATCACCAATTTCACAAGTTTCTCCAATTACAACTCCCATTCCATGGTCTATGAAAAAGCGTCGACCAATAGTTGCTCCTGGATGAATCTCAATGCCAGTAAAAAAACGACTAACTTGTGAAACAAAACGTGCAAGAAAGAAAAAATCCCTTTTATAAAAAGCATGTGCAATTCGATGAGCCCAAACTGCATGTAATCCAGAGTAAGTTAAAATGACTTCGAAATAACCTCTTGCCGCTGGATCCTGTTCAAAAACGACTTCAATATCTTCCCGAAGCCTCTTAAACATCGATGTTCCCTCCCCTTTATGGGCTGCTTTTTCGAGTGAACTAACTCCCTACTTATCTCCCTAAATCTTTATACACGTAGATAAAATTTATACTCATACCCAGTTTTACGGTATAAAAAAAGAACGCCTCTGTCATATTGACAGAGACGCCTTTTAAGCGCGGTTCCACTCTGTTTAGGCTAAAAAAGCCTCAAACTCATCTCTGATAACGGTGTACACCGCTTCTGCTTACTTTAACGCCTTAAGATGTTTCACAAAACATTTTGCTGTTCAGCAGAAGACTCGAAGGGGCATTTCAAAAACCCGCTTATAAACCACTTCCAGCCTAAAGGTGGTTCTCTCTGTAAAAAGCCTGATTTTCTACTTCTCCTTCTCGTCGCTTTTCCTTATTAGGTTTTAAGTATACTTATTATATTTCTAAACCTAGAAAATGTTAACCAATTACTTTTTGAAGACGATTTAAAACTTTTTCTTTTCCAAGAAGTGCAATAGCATTAGGAAGCTCTGGGCCATGTGTTTGACCAGTAGTTGCAACACGGATTGGCATAAATAAGTTTTTACCTTTATGACCTGTTTCCTTTTGAACTGCTTTAATAGCCGCCTTAATTGCTGCTGGTTCCATCGCCTCTAGTGCTTCTACTTGACCAGCAAATGCACGAAGTACTTCTGGTACTTGTTCACCTTTTAATACTTCTTGTCCTTCTTCTTCATGATCAACATGATCTTTGAAGAACATTTCAGAAAGCTCTACAATTTCAGCTCCAAAACTCATTTGTTCATGATATAACGCAATTACATCACGAATCCAAGCTTGCTCTTGTTCACTTAAAGTTTCACCTATACGTCCAGCTTTCACTAGATGCGGTAAGCTTAATTCTACCACCGTATCTAAATCTTGCTTTTTCATATATTGGTTGTTCATCCATTTTAATTTTTGAGAATCAAATAATGCAGGTGATTTTGATAAACGAGCTGCATCGAACATTTTGATAAACTCTTCTTGAGAGAAGATTTCTTCTTCTCCTACCGGCGACCAACCTAGTAGTGCAATAAAGTTAAAGATTGCTTCTGGAAGATATCCAAGCTCTTTATATTGCTCAATAAATTGAATAATAGATTCATCACGCTTACTTAATTTTTTACGGCTTTCATTTACAATTAAAGTCATATGGCCAAATTGCGGGATATCCCAACCGAAAGCTTCATAAATCATCATTTGTTTTGGCGTATTTGAAATATGGTCATCACCACGAAGTACATGTGTAATTTCCATTAAGTGATCATCTACTGCTACCGCAAAGTTATAAGTTGGAATTCCATCTTTTTTCACGATAACGAAATCACCGAAATCATTTGAATGGAATGCTACTTCATCTTTTACGATATCTTTAAATGTGTAATCACGATCAGCTGGTACACGGAAACGAATACTTGGAATACGTCCCTCAGCTTCAAATTCTTTCATTTGTTCTTCAGTTAAATCACGGTGGTTACCTGCATAACGAGGTGTTTCACCACGAGAAATTTGTCCTTCACGCTCTGCTTCTAGCTCTTCTTCTGTCATATAACATTTGTAAGCTAAACCACGCTCTAATAAATCTAGATATAATTTTTTATAAATATCTAAACGCTCTGTTTGACGATATGGTCCAAATTCACCACCAACATCAACACCTTCATCCCAGTCCATACCGAGCCATTTCAAGTATTTTAATTGGCTTTCTTCTCCACCAGCCACGTTACGTTTTACATCAGTATCTTCAATACGAATAATAAACTTGCCATCTAAATGACGAGCAAATAAATAATTAAATAATGCCGTACGCGCATTTCCGATATGTAAGTGTCCTGTTGGACTTGGCGCATAGCGCACTCTCACTTGCTTTTCCATAATTGGTACACCTTCCATTCTTAATGTCTACACATTCTATAATTGTACAACAAAAAAATGTGATTATCCATCTTACGAATTAAAAACCATTATTTTTTCTGTAATAATACCACTGCTTGAGAAGCAATTCCTTCTTCTCTACCTGTAAATCCTAATTTCTCTGTTGTTGTTGCCTTTACATTAATGTTATCTATAGACGTTTCTAACAGTTCACTAATACGTTTACGCATACTTTCAATATGCGGTGCCATTTTTGGCTTTTGAGCAATAATTGTACAATCTAAGTTCCCTAACTCGTAACCTTGTTCACGCACAAATTCCCAAACTTTTTGTAACAATACAGCTGAATCTGCATCTTTAAAAGCTGGGTCTGTATCAGGAAAATGCTTTCCAATATCTCCTGCTGCAATGGCACCTAAACATGCATCAGCAATCGTATGTAACAATACATCTGCATCTGAATGACCGATTAATCCTTTCTCGTGTGGAATTGTAATTCCGCCAATAATTAACGGTCTACCTTCCGCAAATTCATGCACATCAAAACCTTGTCCAATTCGAAACATTCTTTACATCCTCCTTGAGCTAAACCACTGAGCTTTATGACTCTATATTATATTGATATCCCTACAAAGAAAAGCCCGGCCATTGCCGAGCTTTCCTTTGTTATACACCATCACGGCTATTTTTTCTGAACATGAAGGAAACTTTCAGCAATTAGTAAATCCTCTGGAGTCGTCACTTTAATATTATAGTAACTCCCCTCTACTACACCTACTTGCTTACCAATACGTTCCACGAGACTTGCATCATCTGTACCAAGAAAACAACTCTGTTTTGCACTTCTATGAGCTTCTAACAAAAGAGAAACAGAGAACCCTTGCGGTGTTTGTACAGCCTTAAGCTGAGATCGTTCTACCGTTTCGACAACAACACCTTGCTCTACTTTCTTAACTGTATCCTTTACTGGCACTGCACAAATGGAAGCTCCATATTTTTCTGCTGCTGTTAATACGTCTTGAATCACTTTATTCGTTACGAATGGGCGCGCTCCGTCATGTACAAGAACGTATTCAACATCACTCGCATGCTGAATCGCGTTATATACACTATCTTGTCTTTCGGCTCCACCCTGAATAAATTGTACCTGTTTTTCAATCGGATACTTCTGCATTAATTCCTCAAAATACGGGCGTTCCTCTTCGTTAATTGCCATAACAATACTTTTGCACTCTTTATCTCTTTCAAAAGCACGTAATGTATGAACGATAATCGGTACTTCGTTTATAAGTAAGAACAACTTATTTTTGCCAGCACCCATCCGCTTTCCTTGGCCGGCTGCCGGAATAATTAATGTATACATATTAATAATCCTCTACCTATAATGCTTTTTCTAATAATTTACGTTTTGCGAAAATCATACGACCAGCCGATGTTTGTAATACGCTAGTAACCAGTACATTAAGTTGCGAACCTACATACTCTCTACCATCTTCTACTACAATCATCGTACCATCATCTAAGTACGCAACACCTTGGTTTTGCTCTTTACCATCTTTCACAACATAAACATTTAATTCTTCGCCAGGGAGTACAACTGGTTTAATTGCATTAGCTAAATCATTAATGTTTAACACCGTTACTCCTTGTAATTCAGAAACTTTATTTAAGTTGAAATCATTCGTTACTACAGTTCCACCGGTGATTTTTGCTAACTTTACAAGTTTGCTATCCACCTCTTGGATATCCTCGAAATCGCCTTCATAAATTTCTACCGGAATCGGCATCTCTTTTTGAATACGATTTAAAATGTCTAGTCCTCTGCGACCACGATTACGCTTTAAAGCATCGGAAGAATCGGCAATATGCTGAAGCTCTTCTAATACGAATTGTGGAATCACAATTGTTCCTTCCAAAAACTTCGTTTGGCAAATATCAGCAATACGTCCATCGATAATTACACTCGTATCGAGAATTTTCCAATGAGTCGTAGATTTTTCTGCTTCTACCTCTTCGTTCTCGCTATTATTTTTCTTCTTACCTCCGCGTTGGGGTAATGTAAATAATCCTAGCAATTCATTCCTCTTTTTAAATCCTACTTGGAATCCTAAATATCCAAGTAAAAGAGTGAAGAACACTTGCAACACCGTACTAATAACCGGAATTGTAAATTCACGAATCGGTATTAAAATTAAATATGCAACAATAAGACCAGAGATCAATCCTAATGTACCAAATAAAACATCTGCTACAGGCGCCTTTACAAGAGCCTCTTCAATATGCTTAATAAGTTGAACAATATAATCTACAAGCCAAAATGTTGTTAAAAATAAAATAATTGCACCAATAATCGCACGAACATACGATCCTTCCAATAAAGGAACAGCACCGATGTCTAATACATTAATAACTTTTGGGATTAAGTAAATCCCTAACGCTCCCCCGATTACTAGAAAGAAGAGCTGTACGATCCGTTTTAACATCCAACCACCTCCTACTCATTATTAACCATTGTTTCGCTAATCAAAACGCCGAATGCAAAAGCGGACGTGTTTTTTTTTATAAATAGTTTTATTTACCAATATATCATATCATATACCAAAAATGTTCTAGTGTCGTTATATTATGGAATCAATGTAATATTCTTAATTGTGTCTACTCATATAGAGATGCTCTTGAATTCTTTTTAGGCCTTCTCGTATTTTCTTCGCCCTTACTTCCCCAATTCCTTCCACATCATCCAATTCATGAATCGTCGCGCGACAAACTCCTTGCAACGTTTTGAATCGATTAATTAAATTTTCAATGATAAGTGGCGGAACACGAGAGATTTTGCTTGTAATTCGATATCCCCTTGGCGTCACACTTTCTTCTAAACTAGTTTGCCCTGGATAGCCAAGTAATTTAACTAAATCACTATCCTCTAAAAGTTGTGTATTTGCAAGGTCCTGTAACTTTTTCAAAATTTGATGATGGTCTTGTGTTTTCTCCTGATGGTAATCTTTAATTAACAATGCTGCCTCTGCTTCTAAATCAGCTAGTAATTCTGTAAGCTGTAAACGAATTAACCTACCTTCTGTTCCTAGCTCATGAATATAGCTCAATATTTCATTTTTAATACGCAGTACCATTTCAACACTATGTAAAACGTGAACTACCTCAGACATTGTAACGACCTCTTCAAATTCTAGAATACCCAAATTCGTAATACCATCATTCCATACAGCCTTATATTTTTCTAACGTTTGAATAGCTTGGTTTGCCTTTGTTAAAATAACCCCTATATCTTTTAGTGTATAACGTAAGTTCCCTTGATATAGCGTAATTACGTTACGTCTTTGTGAAATGGCCACAACAAGGCTGCCCGTCTGCTTCGCTACACGTTCTGCTGTTCGGTGACGCATACCGGTTTCAATAGAATCAATAGATGCCTCTGGAACTAACTGTGCATTCGCTATTAAAATTTTACTTCCCGTTTCATTTAAAATAAGTGCCCCGTCCATTTTTGCTAATTCATATAAACTAGCAGGAGAGAATGCACAATTAATGTGAAAACCACCATCCACAATACTTTTAATCTGCTCATTATATCCAAGAACAATTAGCCCCCCTGTTTGTGCGCGAAGTACATTATCTATCCCTTCACGCAGTGGTGTTCCTGGGGCCACGAGCTGTAAAATATTAATCATACTTTTGACACGTTGCTTATTTTCTTCCATAGCCTAGCCTCCTAATGTCAAACGAAGCGCTTCTCCTAAATTAGAAACACCTACAACCTCAATCCCATCCGGAATTGTCCATCCTCCTAAGTTTTTTCTAGGAATAATAACACGTTGAAATCCTAATTTAGCCGCTTCTTGTACACGTTGTTCGATTCTTGATACTCTTCTTATTTCTCCAGTTAATCCTACTTCTCCTATTACTGCATCAGTTGGTGCCGTAGATTTATCCCTAAAACTTGAGGCTATACTTAAAGCCACTGCTAAATCAATTGCCGGTTCGTCTAATTTCAAACCACCAGCTACTTTTAAATATGCATCTTGATTTTGCAATAGTAAACCTGTTCTTTTTTCTAATACTGCCATAATAAGCGAAACACGGTTATGATCAATTCCCGTCGCCATTCTTCGAGGATTTCCAAAACTAGTAGGGGAGATTAATGCTTGTATTTCTACTAAAACCGGTCTTGTTCCTTCCATTGAAGCAACTACTGTTGATCCTGCAACACCAACCGGCCTTTCCTCAAGGAAGATTTCAGAAGGATTTAAAACTTCCGCAAGACCAAGCTCTTTCATTTCAAAGATACCCATTTCATTCGTGGAACCAAAACGGTTCTTCACAGCCCGTAAAATACGATACGTATGGTGTCGATCTCCTTCAAAGTAAAGAACTGCATCGACCATATGTTCTAACATACGAGGTCCTGCAATTGCTCCTTCTTTTGTCACATGCCCGACAATGAAAATAGGGATTCCTTTTGTTTTTGCAAGTTTCATTAATTCCGCTGTACATTCACGTACTTGTGCCACACTTCCTGGTGCTGACGTCACTTCAGGTAAATGTATCGTTTGAATAGAATCAATAACAACAAAAGCTGGATTCATCTCTTCAATATGTGCTGCAATACGCTGCAGGTCTGTCTCTGCTACAACAAATAGATTGCTACCCTTTACATGCAAACGATCTGCACGAAGTTTAATCTGCTTTGCCGACTCCTCACCCGATATGTATAATACATCATATGAAGAATCTGCTAATTGTGATGAAATCTGTAATAGTAATGTTGATTTTCCAATCCCAGGGTCTCCACCAATAAGCACTAAGGACCCATCTACAATTCCACCACCAAGCACACGATTAAACTCTTGAAATTCCGTTTCAATACGTGCCTCAGACTTTGTTTCTACTTCGGTAAGACGTCTTGGTTTTGTTACTTCCGTTTGAATTGCATTCGCGTAATTAAGGCGCCTAGATGATACAACTGGCTCCATTTCTTCAACAAGTGTATTCCATTGACCACATCCAGGACATTTACCCATATATTTTGGTGACTGATAACCACATTCTTGACATATAAATTTCGTTTTCTTTTTAGCCATACCTTTTTATAGTTCACTTCACTTTCGTCTATAAACGTTTATCCTTCTCGTACAAGAAAGAGGGCTATCGCGTAGCCCTCTTTGTTTGTCTATACTTATTTTACCTTTTCCGCACTATGAATGACAAATGATTCTCCTTCTACATCAAAGATAACTTTTTGTCCTTTCTCAATAGCACCTTTTAAAAGTTCTTCTGATAGTCTATCTTCTACATGTTTCTGAATTGCTCTGCGAAGTGGACGAGCGCCATACTCACGATCAAATCCTTTATCTGCAATAGCTGAAATTGCCCCTTCCGTTAAGTGCAATTCGATTTCTTGTTCTTTTAAGCGATTTACTAACTGATTTACCATAAGAGTTACAATCTCTTGAATATGTTTTTTCTCAAGCATATGGAATACGATAATTTCATCAATACGGTTTAAGAATTCTGGACGAAATGCCTTTTTCAACTCATCCATTACTTTACCTTTCATATCCGAATAATCACGGCTTTCATCTTGGACATTAAATCCAAGATGTTTGTTACGTTTTAACGCCTCGGCACCAACGTTAGACGTCATAATAACAATTGTATTACGGAAATCAACTGTACGTCCTTTAGAATCTGTTAAACGACCATCTTCTAATACTTGTAGTAGAATATTAAATACATCCGGATGAGCTTTCTCTACCTCATCTAATAATACAACTGAATATGGCTTGCGACGAACTTTCTCTGTTAATTGTCCACCTTCTTCATATCCAACATATCCTGGAGGAGAACCAACTAAACGGGAAGTAGAATGCTTCTCCATATACTCTGACATATCGATGCGAATCATTGCATCTTCATCACCGAACATAGATTCTGCTAGTGCTCTTGCAAGTTCTGTTTTACCTACACCTGTTGGTCCTAAGAAAATAAATGAACCAATCGGGCGCTTCGGATCTTTTAATCCTGCTCTTGCACGACGAACAGCTTTTGCTACTGCTACTACTGCTTCATCTTGACCAATCAAACGATCATGAAGAATGGATTCTAAATTTAATAATTTATCAGTCTCTGTTTGTGCAAGTTTAGAAACTGGGATACGCGTCCATGTAGAAACGACATTTGCAATATCTTCTACCGTAACCTCTGAATTTTCTTTTCCTTGTTGCTCTTTCCATTGACGTTTTGTATCTTCTAACTTCTCACGTAAGCGTTGCTCCATATCACGTAAGGATGCAGCCTTTTCAAATTCTTGACTTTGTACAGCTGCATCTTTTTCTTTTCGAATCTCCTCAAGCTTCACTTCAAGCTCTTTTAAGTTTGGTGGTGTTGTATAAGAACGTAAGCGAACTTTTGAAGCAGCTTCATCAATTAAATCAATTGCTTTATCCGGTAAAAAGCGATCTGTAATATAACGATCTGAAAGTTTTACAGCTGCATCAATAGCGTCATCTGTAATAGATACACGGTGATGCGCCTCATAACGATCACGTAAACCTTTCAAGATTTGAATCGATTCTTCTAAACTTGGCTCATCAACATGAATTGGTTGAAAACGTCTTTCTAAAGCCGCGTCTTTTTCAATATATTTACGATACTCATCTAAAGTTGTTGCCCCAATACATTGTAGCTCTCCTCGTGCTAAAGATGGTTTTAAAATATTCGATGCATCGATTGCACCTTCTGCTCCACCTGCACCAATTAATGTATGAAGCTCATCAATAAATAGAATAATATTGCCTGCTTGGCGAATTTCATCCATCACTTTCTTTAAACGATCTTCAAATTCACCGCGATATTTTGTTCCAGCTACCACTGTACCCATATCTAGTGTCATAACACGCTTATCTCTTAAAGTTTCAGGAACTTCATTATTTACAATTTGCTGTGCTAATCCTTCTGCAATTGCCGTTTTACCTACACCAGGCTCACCAATTAATACTGGGTTATTTTTCGTTCTACGGCTTAATACCTCAATTACACGTTGAATTTCTTTACCGCGTCCAATAACAGGGTCTAAGCGATTTTCACGTGCAACAACTGTTAAGTCCCTTGCTAAACTGTCCAGTGTCGGTGTATTTGCATTTGTTGCTGAACCACCTTGATGACCTGAACTAGCTTCATTACTTCCAAGAAGTTGTAACACTTGTTGTCTTGCTTTATTTAGACTTACACCTAAATTATTTAAAACACGTGCGGCTACACCTTCACCTTCACGGATTAAACCGAGTAAAATGTGTTCTGTTCCAACGTAAGAATGGCCTAGCTTACGCGCTTCATCCATAGATAATTCAATAACCTTTTTAGCACGAGGTGTATAATGTACAGTTTGAGAAGCTTCTGTTCCTCGCCCAATTAACGCTTCTACTTCTTTTTGAACTTTCTCTGGACTTAATCCAAGAGCAATTAATGCTTTTGCTGCAATTCCTTCACCTTCGCGTACAAGCCCAAGTAAAATATGTTCTGTTCCAATATTATTATGCCCAATACGAATTGCTTCCTCTTGAGATAAAGCTAACACTTTCTGTGCTCTTTCTGTAAATCTTCCAAACATCATAGAAATCGCCTCCTACTTGCGCTTAGTTTTTTTCAATACTTAATCGCTCACGGATTAAGGTTGCTCTTCGATAATCTCTTTCTTCTGGCCCTAAAGGTCCACCTGCGTATTGTTGTAAAATACCTGGTTGCGTAAGAACCATTAGCTCAGTCAAAATATTTCTCGATATACCTTTTATATATCCTAGATCAATACCAAGTCGTACATCTGATAAGCAATTGGCTGCTTCTGCAGATTGAATTAAACGACTGTTTGCTAGTATGCCGTAAGAACGATAAACCTTATCTTCAAGTTCAATACTTGAATTTTGTACAATTAATTCTCTAGCCATTTTTTCTTGCTGTATAATTTGTTGAATGACACTCTTTAAATCTGCAATAATATCTTCTTCAGACTTTCCTAGCGTCATTTGATTTGAAACTTGAAATATATTACCTAACGCTTCGCTACCTTCACCGTATATTCCTCTTACTACTAACCCTAATTTTTGAATTACTTGTATAATACGGCTAATTCTTTTTGTTAAAACCAGTCCCGGTAAATGTATCATCACAGAAGCTCTTAACCCTGTGCCAACATTAGTAGGACAACTCGTAATATATCCAAGTGATTCATCAAAAGCGTATTCAACTTCTTTCTCAATCCAATTATCTATTTGATTGGCACTTTGAAGTGCCTCTGATAACTGTAATCCTGAAAATAGGCACTGAATCCGAATATGGTCTTCTTCATTAAGCATAACACTAATATGTTCACTTTCTGATAGTAGACATGCTCCATATTCTGTCCCTGCAAGATTTGGACTAATTAAATGCTTTTCGACTAAAACTCTCCTTTGAAGAGGGGTTAATTCATTCATCTTTAATAGTCCAAACTCCCCAAAAGACCCTACTGCTTTATTTATGAATTTCTTTTTGAATAATTCATGAATCTGTTTAGCTTCTTCTTCGTTTTGCATAGTGGAAAATTGATATTGTTTAAAGTTACGAGCCAAACGAATTCGACTACTTAAAACAATATCAGAATCAGGGCCATCCCCCTTCATCCATGGACTAATTGCTTCGTTCATAATTTTGTCCAGTGACATAGAACTATTCCCCCTCTCTATGCTCACTAAGCTGTATTTCAAGACCTCGGATCTTATCTCTTACTTCTGCAGCTTTCTCAAATTCCTCTTTCTGTACGTATTGTTTCAGAATAAGTTTTAGTTCATCTAATTCTTTCTTTAAGTGGATATTTCCTTCTATACGTTCCGGAATTTTCCCACAATGTTCTGTATGCCCACCGTGAAGGCGTTTTAATAATGGCTTTAAATGCTCCTTAAATGTATCGTAACAAGAATAACAGCCAAAACGTCCGACTTTTGTAAATTGTTCATATGTCATCTTACAATCTGGACATCTTACTATATCTGCATTTGAAAATCCATTTTTTCCTTCTTCAAACATTGTTGATTCACCGTGTAATAAACCAGCAAATAAATCATGAAATGAAAAGTTAGACTGCGATGATGGAAAGAAAGACGTATAGCCACTTTGCTCTGCACATTGCTCACAAAGATGAACTTCCGCCTTCTTCTCGTTAATTACTTTTGTATAATGTAAAGTTGCTGGTCTTATATTACAGTTTTGACAAGTCATCACTATCCCCACCTTTACAACAGGAACGCTCTATCTCATGGTACTTTTCATACATTACTAGATTGTTCGCTTTCCTGAATCCGTTTAAATAAAAGTGCATGTTCTTTTTCAAAACTTCTACAATATTTAACTGCTTTATCTTAGTTATCAATCTTTTACAAAAGTTATATTTATTTATATTTCAGTGTTCTTAACATTGCGCATAATATTCGAGCCCTAAGTTCATCTCGAGAAGGAACATCCATTGATAATACAGAACGATCTATTACGCTTAACATCAGTTTCGCTTCACGATTTGTTATAATTCCCTCTTCTATTAAACGTATAATCATACTTTCTGCATTCCCTTGCGCAACGCTATGATCAATCATATGAAGCATTTGATCAATAATATCTATATCGTCATGCAGTTTGACTTTTATAATGCGAATGTAACCTCCTCCACCACGTTTACTTTCTACTACAAATCCTCTTTCTAACGTAAAACGGGTATTGATTACATAATTGATTTGAGATGGTACGCACTCGAATCGATCCGCAATCTCATTTCTCTTGATTTCAATCACATTATTATTACTTAAGTCAATAACTTGCTTTAGATATTGCTCAATGATATCAGATATATTTCTCATTTATCCGCCACCTTTATTGACTTTGACTATCTTTGACTTTAATTATATACGTATTAATAAAATTTGCAACTCTTTTGCTTATTCACTATCCTAGCCACATTCCCCTGTATTTAAACAAAATATGAATACTTTAAACACATTTTTTATTACTATGGATTATAAAATAAAACACGAAAAAACACGAAAAAACACGAGTCATTTGACTCGTGTTTTAGTTGCTTGGCGACGTCCTACTCTCACAGGGACAAGGTCCCAACTACCATCGGCGCTAGAGAGCTTAACTTCCGTGTTCGGTATGGGAACGGGTGTGACCTCTCTGCCATCATCACCAAACTATTGAAGGCATATTCCTTCAAAACTAGATAACATTTGCTACATATTATATGGTTAAGTCCTCGATCTATTAGTATTCGTCAGCTCCACATGTCACCATGCTTCCACCTCGAACCTATCAACCTGATCATCTTTCAGGGATCTTACTAGCTTACGCTATGGGAAATCTCATCTTGAGGGGGGCTTCATGCTTAGATGCTTTCAGCACTTATCCCTTCCGCACATAGCTACCCAGCTATGCCCTTGGCAGAACAACTGGTACACCAGCGGTGCGTCCATCCCGGTCCTCTCGTACTAAGGACAGCTCCTCTCAAATTTCCTACGCCCACGACGGATAGGGACCGAACTGTCTCACGACGTTCTGAACCCAGCTCGCGTACCGCTTTAATGGGCGAACAGCCCAACCCTTGGGACCGACTACAGCCCCAGGATGCGATGAGCCGACATCGAGGTGCCAAACCTCCCCGTCGATGTGGACTCTTGGGGGAGATAAGCCTGTTATCCCCGGGGTAGCTTTTATCCGTTGAGCGATGGCCCTTCCATGCGGAACCACCGGATCACTAAGCCCGACTTTCGTCCCTGCTCGACTTGTAGGTCTCGCAGTCAAGCTCCCTTATGCCTTTGCACTCTACGAATGATTTCCAACCATTCTGAGGGAACCTTTGGGCGCCTCCGTTACACTTTAGGAGGCGACCGCCCCAGTCAAACTGCCCACCTGACACTGTCTCCCGGGTCGATAAGACCCGTAGGTTAGAATTTCAATACAGTCAGGGCGGTATCCCACCAGCGCCTCCACCGAAGCTAGCGCTCCGGTTTCAATGGCTCCCGCCTATCCTGTACAAACTGTACCAAAATTCAATATCAGGCTACAGTAAAGCTCCACGGGGTCTTTCCGTCCTGTCGCGGGTAACCTGCATCTTCACAGGTACTATAATTTCACCGAGTCTCTGGTTGAGACAGTGCCCAAATCGTTACACCTTTCGTGCGGGTCGGAACTTACCCGACAAGGAATTTCGCTACCTTAGGACCGTTATAGTTACGGCCGCCGTTTACTGGGGCTTCAGTTCAGAGCTTCGCTTACGCTAACCCCTCTCCTTAACCTTCCAGCACCGGGCAGGTGTCACCCCCTATACTTCGCCTTACGGCTTCGCAGAGAGCTGTGTTTTTGCTAAACAGTCGCTTGGGCCTATTCACTGCGGCTTTCCGTTAAGAAAGCACCCCTTCTCCCGAAGTTACGGGGTCATTTTGCCGAGTTCCTTAACCAGAGTTCTCTCGCACACCTTAGGATTCTCTCCTCGCCTACCTGTGTCGGTTTGCGGTACAGGCACCTTTTATCTCGCTAGAAGCTTTTCTTGGCAGCGGGGAATCAAAGACTTCGCTCCATAAGGAGCTTCCCCATCACAGCTCAGCCTTCACGATAAGCGGATTTGCCTACTTATCAGCCTAACTGCTTGGACGTGCACAACCAATCGCACGCTTCTTCTATCCTTCTGCGTCCCTCCATTGCTCAAACGATAAAGAGGTGGTACAGGAATATCAACCTGTTGTCCATCGCCTACGCCTGTCGGCCTCGGCTTAGGTCCTGACTAACCCTGAGCGGACGAGCCTTCCTCAGGAAACCTTAGGCATTCGGTGGACGGGATTCTCACCCGTCTTTCGCTACTCATACCGGCATTCTCACTTCTAAGCGCTCCACCAGTCCTTCCGGTCTGACTTCACTGCACTTAGAACGCTCCCCTACCACTGATACCATCGGTATCAATTCGCAGCTTCGGTGGTGTATTTAGCCCCGGTACATTTTCGGCGCAGAGTCACTCGACTAGTGAGCTATTACGCACTCTTT